>JAGGXE010000009.1 GCA_021163225.1 Candidatus Micrarchaeota archaeon
AATAGGTAGGAAAAAAAGCAATTTAGATATCCTTCCTTTAAAGGATGTGGAACCTTTTAGGCATTTTTTTGATAATAACGGAAATCTGAAATATAATGAATTGGACATGATTGATGGTGCTTGGACAAGAAGAGAAGTCTTAGCGAGGTATCTTTTATTAAGCGCAGTTCTAGATCAGGGACCTGATATTCATGGAGTTAGAGAACTTCTCAAGAACGTAACAAATGTTCTCTATAGGAAAGAAATTAGAATTTTCCATCGTCCAATAGATTTCTTTAGAGAATTAAATATCTCTATCAATGAGATTTTGGAGACACATAAGTCTATTAAAAAAATAAGGGCAGAAATATGGGCTAAATACAATAAATCAAACCCCAACAAATACAATTTGTTTTTTGCTCAATCCCAACGAGGAATAATTTCCATAAATCAAGTTTTGGATTATAGTATACATAGATGGGGAGTTCCTCTTTGTGTTCCTCTTTTGTTGGAAAAAGACTTGAGAGGGAGAGAATCATTTCAACCATTAATTGAACATTTAGAGAGTTTTCCATCTTCAGAAATAATGAGCATACAACTGAAACAACATGAAAGATATGGTTTAGGAAGTGCAATTGGAAACAAAGCAGCTCATTTATTTGCCAAATGGTATATTCACACATTTAAACTATCAACCAAAAAAGAAAGTGGATGGAGTAAATGGTCGTTTGAGGTCCCTTTTGACAGTAATGCTGGAAGAGTCCTATTTAGGACGGGATTTTTTACAATCTTAGCTACTTTAAAAGACTATGAAAAATGGGGAGTAATCCAAAAAAATAAAGGAAAGGGCAAAACACATTATATTAGGGTCACAAACATAAGAGGAAAAAAAGTTCAGAACAAGAAAATCCTCAATCAACAAATAATAGAAAATTATAATAAAATAATCACTCAGCACCTAAAAATAAGAAAGAGATCTTCTACTCTTGTTGAAATACAACACATTCCAAATGCTATTCTTCTAAACTCAAAGTATGGAATAGGTGATTTTGATGATGGTTTAATCTATATCGGAACAAACTTTTGTTTTAATCATGATAAACCAAAATGCAAAAGATGTCCATTAAAAGATTTGTGTATGGGGAATAATTGGAAAACAAAGTTTATTAAAAATTACAGGACCTAATAATCTCTTAGAGCTTCCAACTATTCCTAACAATCCCTCCTGGGGCTTGTTGCAGAATGTAGGAGGGCGGACAATTCCGATAAAATCACGTTTTAAGAATTTTGCAATTCTTTGATTAGTTCTTTTAGGTTGTCGTAACCGATGATTTTAAACTCCTTTTGAATGAGCCCACTCAGCCGCTTATATTCCAGTTTAGTTTTTTCTATCTCGTCTTGTGGGTAATTTATAACGAGAAAAACCCCATCAAATTTTACTTTCCTTTTTTTCTCCCAATTTTCTATGTTCTTTTCAATTTGTTTTAGGGAATCTTCCAGCTTCTTTCCAACTTCTGTAAGCTCTGTCTTTCTTTTTACGCACTTTATCTCTATATAAAACTGTTTATTACCGTGTGTGACAATGAAATCTACCTCGTTAATCTCTCCTCTGGGTTTTTTGCTTTTTTCAGAGATACCTCTTACGTGTGGAATAAAAGAGATTTCGTGTTTTTTCAGCAAATATGCCACAATATATGGATAGAAACCTTCAGGATTCATTATCCTTTTGGATATTTCAGGAATAAATGTGAAAAATCTTATCTTTTTTAATTGTTTGTTGCAGATCGGACATTTGGGGTTTGATAGGCTATCAAATCTTCCATAGTGAGGCAACACTACAAAATGAAATGGAGGAGATTTGTAATCATGGTTCTTGTAATTGTCACATAAATACACAGTTAAAACAGGAAAAACAGTGTCAGTTTTTACCAGCGACTCTATTTCGTCTGCGGTTAGGTCATGGTTTTTCTGAACATTTTTTATTATTGAAATAGAAGCATAGGGAAGGATGTATGCCATGGTAAAAAAATCTAAGCTTGAAGAATAAACTAATTCTTTTAGTTCTTTGGTAATTTGCTTCCACATTTTATCAGTTTCTTTAATATTCTTACGTAACTCTTCAATTGTAGTTCTATACGTTTCTTCCTCCAGAACTTTTTTATATGGTAACTTTTTGAGTCTTGCTATTGTTTCGTCTGAAAGTGAAGATAACAAAGTCTTTATAAAAGCCATAAAGATCCGATTAGATAATCCCGAGATAGGAAATAAAAGTGCTTCTAACTTCTGAATCTGAGTAGTATAATAACGATCTAACAAATTGAGCGTTTTTTCACTAATATTTTCCCCAATAAAGAGCATAGGTCTATTTTCAAATCCTTTTATGTAAAATGTGGATTTATGGGAAGAGAATACCCTTAAAAATTTCTCAGTATTAGTTATCTCTTCCATAAAATATTTTATTTCTTCTTTTCTGGACAACTCATCAAGAAAGATAAAAATATCATCGTCTTCATCAGCATTTTCTTCAATATCATTTCCATCTTCAGTTCTCAGCTTAATTTTAGGCTTTGACATACTTATATGCCTCCTTAACTAACTCCTGAGTTGATCTCTTATTTAAATCTGATACTAACGCTCTAATAGAAGGTTCTTCTTCCAGAGGATGTTCTTCTATAAATGCTTTTCCTTTTTCTGTTAGTTCATATTCATAGACGCTAACAAAGAAATCAACTTCTCTTCGTGTTTCTTTTATCATACCCATAAGTTTCAGCCTATCAATAGTATTTTGTAGCTCCGAAGAATAAGGTCCATAATGATACTTCACAAAAATAAATGGGATATCTAACATATATTTCATCTTTGCTAAGAACATCATTTTTTGAAATTTTTTCCTACCTAAAATTGGCCCGAATTTCAAGAACGTTAGGATTATTTTTTCCTTTTTTCCTATATCTAACATAATGTAATATCAGACCAACAATTTTTATAAGGTTTCGCTTTTCTATTTTCCCCTTTTGAACTTTTCCACATTAGTTTATAATATACGTTATACTTAGAAGTATGCTTTTTTCTCTTTTTCTTCCTTATCTTTATTACTATCTTCGCACCTCACACCTATTCTATCCGTTCTCTTCCCCAGGATCGCCCTCTTCCTCCATCGCCTTCTTTATACTCAGCAAAATCTCTTCCGTTGTTAAGGGAGTTGGTCTTCCTTCTTTGTAAATTTTCCATCTGTTCTGAGGTTGGATTAATATCAGCATTTATGGGAATATGCAAATGTTTATAATCAATAATAGAAAATGAATTAAAAGATTAGTTGGTGTAATAATGTTAAATGGTTTTTAGTAAATTTGTATGCTCATATTATGATGAAGAAGTATGATGATCCGAGGGAAGAGATAGAGGAGAAAAGAAGGTTGCTGTGATGATCAAAAATTGATATGTGAGAAACCCTTATAAATACATCTATAGAAATAGCAACACGGTGGGTTGATGAGAATCATAAATATTGCGCGTTCTATTGCTGGCAAACCATGATGGAAGATGTAGGTGAAAAAATGGAAGAAAATAATGTAGGTATAAATACGTCAAATGTAATAAAAAGAAAAAAAACATCAAGTTATACAATCCCCGGATCTGATTTAGCTTATATTGAAATGGAGGAAGTTACATTAAAAGACTATGAAGAATATTCCAATGCTTATAAGTATGTGATTATTGAAGACACAAAGCTTGAAATAGGCAAAGAATGGAAAGTTAAGGAGTACCAACCAAAAGACTTTGAGCTTGAGGCTACTACAGTCTGGAGTTTTCCTAATAGAGGAAAGTGGGCAACACATTACTTAAATGCAAAATATAGAGGGAATTGGGCACCACAGGTAGCAAGAAATTTAATTCTAAGATACACAAAAGAAAAAGATACTGTGTTAGATGCTTTTGTTGGCTCAGGAACCACGTTGATAGAAGCAAAGCTTTTACACCGAAATGGGATTGGTGTAGATATTAATAAAGACGCTATAATGGTTACTCTTGATAGATTACGGTTCTCTTATAATACTTTAGAAAAGAAACCTAAAACATGGATAAGGACTTACGTAGGAGATGCAAGAAACCTTGATAAAATTGAGGACGAAAGTGTTGATTTGATAGCTACTCATCCACCTTATGCAAATATCATCGGATATACAAAAAACTCAAATCATAAAAAAGAAGGAGATCTATCCAAAGTTAGGAATGTTGAGGAATTTGCCAACGAAATGAGAAAGGTGGCTAAAGAGTTCTATAGAGTTCTGAGGCCTGGGAAATATTGCGCTATTTTGATCGGGGATACAAGGAGACATAAACATCACGTCCCGATTTCTTTTAGAGTCATGCAATCATTTTTGGACGTTGGTTTTATTCTCAAAGAGAACATAATAAAACTACAACACAACATGAAAGCAACACCCCTTTGGAGGAAAAAAAGTATTCAATACAACTTTTTACTGTTAGCACATGAACATTTATTTGTTTTTAGAAAGCCAGAAAAAGGAGAAAAAACTGAGAAATTTAAGGAAAGCATGAGGTGGTGGTAGTGGAAAGCTTACATGAGTTCATGTATGACAAAAGACTGAAGCTTAAACCTATTAGCGTTATTAGACTCAACGATTCATATATTTTGGCTATCTATCCTGGAAGAAAAAGCGATGCCGATATTATAATAAAATATAGACAGAAACTCAAAAATGGGAAATGGTCTAATATAAGAACTCCTAAGCATATCCATTGGACCGTTGATTTATTAATAAAATCATACAGCAATCGAGAACTTACATCTAAATTTATTGATGAATTGATGAAAGTTTGGGAAAAGATCCAACCTATAAAAAGCAAAGAAGAAAGAGATAAATTAAGTTTAGAGCAACTATTAGAATATGATCAAGAAACTATCGAAAAGTTTAAAGAGCTAAGCAAATACGGGGAGTACAACATCAAATTTCTAATTTTGCTTGCACAGCTTCTTATGTTGCAGGAGAAAACAAACTATCCTCACGGAAAAATATTTCAAACATTACTAAAGAAACTCAAACAAGGCGAAGATATATTTACAATATTGGCTACCGCAACATTGAGAAAATTAGGTAAATAATTCCTTGAGATGGATTTAAATGCAAACCTCTTATCTTTTCCCGATTTTCAAACTTTCTAAAGATGAAAGGGTGAACCTTCTACGAATGTATCCTGATATATCAGATTCTTTTATTGGATTCGGGGATTGTATTTTGGAAATTTCGGGAAGAATAACTCCATCTGTGCAGGTTCTTTACTTCGGGTTCTATTCTCTCAAGTTTTACTTTAATTTTGGCAGGGTGAAAATTAAACCTTACTTAAATTTTAGCAGGGTAAAACTTCAAATATAATAGTAGGGTATCCCGTATATGGTGGTATTTTTAACCTTCTTCTCAAAAGTATCCTGGGAGAGAACGAGGGCGATCTCGGGTTGATACTTCTCTATAAAGCTTAAGAGGGACGGCGTTATCTTACCGGTAATCTTTACCTCTACAGGGATAATACTACCGTCTTCCCTCCTCAGGATGAAATCAACCTCAGCCTTACTCTTAGTCCTCCAGTACAGAACCTCTCCGTACTTAATGAGTTGAGTCCATACACTATTCTCCAAGGTAGCACCTCCGTCCGGTCGTTCTTCTATACCAGAAAAGGTACCGATCAGTTGGTTTCTAAAACCCGAATCATAGAAGTACACCTTCTCCCTTTTGGTTAACTCGGTCAACTTATTCGTGGAGAAGGTAGGGATCGTCTTCAACACAAAGGACCTCTCCAAGATTGAAATATACTCCTGGGCGGTAGGGTAACTCACCCCTAAACTACTGTAGTCCAACAGGTTACCAGTTATGACTGCCAACCTCTTGACCACGTTCCAGAGTTTTTTCCCCTCTCTCAACGAGAAATACCTAATTATATCCTCCTCAATAGTTGTTGTTACTAAGGAACTGAGGAGTTCCCTATCCTTATTTATCACAATCTCGGGATACCCTCCCCATATACAGTATAGGTCATACAGTTTTTCAAGGGATTCTGATTTCTCAGGAAGTTTCTCCTCACCCTCCAATAACCTTTCAAACTTCTGGTGTCCCCTCTTGTAGATGAGGAAAGTATCCTTCCCCTCCCAACTCGTGACCTCACTAAACCTTAGAGGTAGTAAGTCAAATAGGTAGACCCGACCGACCAGGTATCTCAACAGATTCATCTTTATGTCAAAGGCACCAGACCCTGTTAGTACTACTGGACCTTCTTCCAGTGTATCATAGATCAGTTTAAGGGCCTTTGCACCTTCTTCTCCCAAGTATTGTACCTCATCTAAGTATAGAGGGGTACCTCTCTCCTTGACGAATCCGATCGGATCCCTGAGAAAGGCCTCCCTTGCGATTGGATCTTCAAAGGTTACGTATTCTCCTCCCCGTATCTCTTTTATCCTTTTGAGAAGGGTTGTCTTTCCAGACCTCCTCGGACCACGGATCAGAATAAACTTGCTTCCGAATACCCTCAAGACCTTCTCTTCCAACTCTCTCGGTAGGTACATGATCCTATTACTCACGCTCTGTTTTTAAACCTTACTTAAATTTTGGCAGGGTGAAAATTAAACCTTACTTAAGGTTTAGCAGGGTTTTAACTAAACCCAAACATGATAACCTCGTTTGTTGTTAGGCATCTGTTGGGTATCGAGGGGTTTTAAGGTCCGGACATCACATTCTCTTAAACCCGATCACCCACAACCCGTACTTCTCTATTTCTTCCTTACTCCAGTGATCCTGATCCTTTGTGTTGGTTACATAGGTGACCCTTAACCTCAACTCTCTTCCGGTATACTCCTTCTTCTCAGGATCCCATTCCTTGAGAACTAGGATATCATCCTCTTTTATACCGAAATCGGCCAGTCTTATTTCAAAGGTCTTCTTCCCGCTCTTAATCAACTCAAAATACTTCGGCCATATCTTCTTTTCTATGATTGTCATGCACATCACTCCTTCATGCTTTGTGTCGTATTTATGGTATAAACGTAAGATTTTTATATATGCTTTTATGTATTTAAACAGAGAGAACTTTTATATCCGATAAAATGCACTGCAACCAACGAATCTACGAACTCCAAAGCACTTCTATACATCAAGGGAGACAAGTATCACTTTGAGATAATTAATGCGACTGGAAAAGTAATAGAAATTGTTGTTAAAGATAATAAAGGTTATCTGAGAAATTTGAACCCTCAACCAGGAATGGAAGACTGTGATTGGGTAGTAAATGACGGTCCATATATAAAGCACGGCCCTTGGAAGTTGAGTCCGGTTGACATCCCGGACTCTCATTTCATTAAACAGTATCATTGTGTGAGAGACAATTTCGG
Source organism: Candidatus Micrarchaeota archaeon (assembly GCA_021163225.1). Taxonomy (NCBI): domain Archaea; kingdom Nanobdellati; phylum Microcaldota; species Microcaldota archaeon. Next base: position 7,382 of record JAGGXE010000009.1, read on the forward strand.
TGATGAGATATTTGATACCCCAGGCAAATTGTGTAATAGCGATCAGGTAATGGAAAAAAGTGATTAACTTTTGAGTGAAATTTTTAAGGGTAAGGTCTCAATCTCCCAGCACACGTATCTTTTTTAGTCTTTCTTTAATAATCCCTTCTACTTCCTCTGCCTCATCCTTTCCCAAACCTAGGAAGGATATCTCAGGTCTTCTGAGTCCGATCCCAGCGGTCTGTATGTTTACCCTGTAAATGCCAAAGATGATATCTACGAAGGTTTGCGCTACATCCACATTAGTTATTTTGTAGTAGGGTACGAATTTTTTCCTTCTGTAGAATATTCCACCCTGAAAGTTTACTCCTTCTTCATCAACCCAATACCTGTACGTTTTGAAGAGAGCTTTGAAGTATATTGTTATGATCAGTAGAGGCACCACCAGGATAAGCACAGGTACTCCAACAATAAATGGTAGGAAAGACAATTCACGTAGAAAAACAAACGACATCAAAAACGGAGCCCAGAAAATTATTATGAGCACTAAAAACGGTATTCCTACCAGTAACGTTTGAGCTATCCACAACTTTTCTGACGGTTTACCTTCCCACAGAACCTTACCCTTTTTTGTCATTCCTACACGCCCCTAAAAATAAAAAAGCAAGGAGTTATTCGAGTTCAACCTTTGTTTTTCTGGCAGCTTCTTCCACGTATTCCCGCAGGTTTCTTACCATCTCTTTTTCTTTTGCTTTAATGAAGTAGTTTATGATGTAATAGTAGATGATTGCGCCGACGACCCCGGTGACGACTCCGTACAGAGTCCCCAAAATGATGTCCATCAGGATAAAAAGTCCTATGATACCGAATATTGCCATGTACAATGTCTCTGTCTTTGAATCGGCAATAATTTCCAATTCGGTAGTTTTCTCGTGTTCTTCACGTATAACCCTTCCCCTTACTGAAAACAGAGGGTTTGACTCGTACATTCTTACTTCGTCGTCGCTAGTCTTAACCTCTTCGACAGACTCTCTTTTAATCATCTCTACCAGCGTTTTCCAAAACTCCTTAACCTTCTTTCCCGTGGCTTTCAGAGAATAATACTTTTTAAACGACATATTCTATCACCCACAGATATAAAACAAGATAAGTAATATAAATGTTTTTGTTACTTCCTTCTGCCGGTACTTCTCTCTATCGTCTAAAACCTCTTCAGGAATTTCATTCGATTGTTTCTGACAACATATCTGGGTGAGTAATCGGCCCATCCTTTGTACGGCAGTTCGCCCCTTCTCATCATTTGTGTAAGCTTAATCTTCAGTGTATCTTTACTTAGTCGGATCCCAAGTTTGGTTTTGAGATCCGCCGCCAGTACGCATCGGCCATTTTTACCGTTATACTTATCAGGATTGTTTTCTACAAACGTCTTGATGAGACGGTATGTTTCATAATCCTTGAACAACGGTTTTTCCATCTCTATTTTATTCCGTAGCAATTGATAAACAGTCTTACAACTTACCTTGATGGAAAATATTTCCCGGATCTTTTCTGCTATGAGATACGGTCTGCTGTACCTGTCACCTATTTTTAAATCTATACCTAACATGTCCAGGACCTTTTCATCATCGAATATCTTTTTCAGCATCCTTTTCTTGTTTCTTTTTCCGACCTCCATCAAATACTGTTTAACCATTTTGACTTTCTCGTATTCTGGCACTCCATCGACAAAGATTTCCTCAGACCTTTTTCTTCTCCCTCTCTTTCTCTTTTTTTTGAGATTTTATCTTTGCAATGACAAGGTTGATCGTACATTCATCCTCATCGCGCAGAACATGTCTTACAAACCGTTCGAGTTCTTCTTCATCCAATTCGCACAAAGGTCTTTGATGAACGTGCAGAGTAGAGTAATGTGTATGAACCTCCTCAACCTTTTCTAAGTAACAAAAATACTGTCCCGGAGCATCTTCTAAAGGTCTGTACCTCAATATCCTTTTCATAAGATACGATGTGAATGTATCGTACCTGTTTTTAACCACCGAAACCAGTTTTTTAACGCTTCTTCTTTTCGTCGTTCGTTTTACTGTTTCCATAGATGTATTTTTGTGTCATTCCAATTATTAAATCTATCCCTCACCCATCACAAGACTTCAAATCCAGTATACTTTTGCAACGGTTTAGGTATCGTTACGTCCCCGTCTTCGTCCTGAAAATTCTCTATTATTGCAACGATAGTGCGTGTATCTGCCAATCCGGTACCGTTCAACGTATGCACCCATATCCGGTCTCCTTTTCTGAGAAAACGTATCTTTGCAGGTATTGATTGATACGTTAGACAATTCGAACAGGATGTTATTTCACGATATTTCTTTTGTGCCGGGAACCATGCTTCTATGTCATACATCTTAGCGGCAACCAACGGCAGATCTCCGGAGCACACCTTTACAACTCTGTAAGGTATGTTCAGGGAGCGGGTCAATTCTTCCTGTATCCTTACCATCTCTTCATGGATCTTCTCGGAATCTTCGGGTCTACTGAACACAAACATCTCGGTCTGCATGAATTGATGAACTCTGAAGATACCTTTCGTATCCTTTCCGTGCGACCCTGCCTCTTTTCTGAACGCCGGCGAATATCCTACGTACTTGAGAGGTAATTCTTTCTCATCTACAATCTCATTATAATGATAACCCAATATCGGATGTTCTGTTGTAGGTATTAGATAGAGGTTTTCATCCTCCACTTTATACAGTACTTCTCTGAATGCAGAGATCTCGGTTGCAGCGGATTCGATTTCATGTTTTGTTAGAAACGGGGTATAAATAGGTTTGAAACCTTTTTCAGTTATAAAATCCAACGAATACATGAGCAAAGCCATCTGAAGTTTAACGAGTTTATCTTTGAGAAAATAAAATCTGGCTCCAGACGTTTTTGCAGCACGTTCAAAATCCGCATAACCTTTCTTTACCAGCCAATCAACGTGATTAACAACTTCATCCTCTCTCGGATTCCCCCATCTTCTTATTTCTACATTGTCGGCCTCATCCTTCCCTGTCGGAACATCATCCAGTATAACATTGGGCAATCGTTGCAGGTTTGCTTCCAGTTCGGTTTTCACACTCACCAGTTCGTTCTCCATTCTTTCGATTCGGTTGGACAGATCCCTGGCTTTGCTGATGAGTTGATTGTTTTCTTTACCTTCCTTTTTGAGTTTGTTGATCTCTTTGGAAACTACGTTTCGTTGATGCCTGAGCCGGTTCACCTGTTCCAGTAACCCCCTGTACTTTTCATCCAAGGCGGCTACTAGATCAACCAATTCGGCATACTCCTTCCCTCTTTTTTCCATGTCCGCCTTTACTTTTTCCTTTTGGTTTCTTATGAGTTCTATATCAAGCATGGATTTAGTATCTTTAAGAAGATTTTAAAACATATCTCATCTTCTCAGTTGTCGATACCATGGATAAACTGAGGTTTCTTTCCTCTGTAGCACACGTCGGAGAATCTATCTATTTTGTCAATAGATATGTTATCACGATGATGATGAGAATAAGCACTATTTCTACGAGCAATCTTTCGACCATGTTTTAGTTTACGTGGAGGTTATATTTATAAAATTAATCCGAATTAGGTATCTCATGAACAAAGGAGTATCAGGTCTGATCGTAATGTTTCTGTTGGTCGTGATAGTTTCTACCGGCTGCGTCACGGAATCGAAATTCGGCGGTAACCCTGATAAAATAACGTCTGCCGTAGAAACCGATGTTAACCGTGACGGACTTGTAGATTACGCCACCTACTCGTTCGCCAACCATACTTTAGACGGTATACGTGTAAGGCGTGTTATAACCGTTCGTCCGGTTTGGAACCTGACTCAAGCGGTAACGAACATATCTGGTTCGAACGAATCTCTCAGGTTCTCCGTATCGCCGGATGTGTTGGATTCTGTGCGTGCACTGATAATCCGTTTCAACCAAAGTCGCGGTACCGAAGATGTGACCGGACATGGTGAAGCCTTCTGTAAACGTACAATGGGTTTAGACCTTGAAGAATACCCATGTACAGATAAAAGCTCGTGCACGGAGACATGCAGTTATTCCTATGTATGCAACTCTGTACGCAATCTGGTCGGTGAAATGATTGTAACAGACCTGCTCGATCTTAACAACGATTTTAAAGAGATAGACCATCTAACGGATGATACGGTTTCTCTTATCGATTCGATGGCGGCGCATCCGAATAACGTTTCTAAGAAAGAAGTGGACACATTCCTTACTAACGTTCAACGGTTGAGTCTTATTGCCCAGGAGGTTAACCAGAATCCCATCGTGAACCCGTCGGTTTACGGATTATGTTTTCCGATAGAATACGATACCGAAGCGCTGCAATCAGCGGTTTCGATATTCGTTGAAGGATTATCAGTCGAATCGACCGTTCCCACAAACGTTTCTGTTGAGACGACGATGCCGTCTGTCGAGCGGGTTCGGTACGATGTGGTGTTGTTCATAACGGTGCCTGAGAACCAGACCCTTGTTAACGGGAAGATTGTTGAACTGATACCGCCTTCCTTGAACCTGTCATCTGAATCGATTCATGCAGACAATCTTACTTCAGTCATCGACAAACCGTTATCTCTGGAAAAGACGATAAACAAGTTAGGTTCCGGTAAATTCGAGACATACCTATACTACTATTTTCATTCTGACCGACTTTACAACGGGTCATGGTTTGAGTCCCATTATTCAGTCCCTGTTCTGACGGTTAAACAGATGAGTTTGGAATCTTTCCCTGTGATAGGTGGTGTTTGGGTTTGGAGCAATTCCATGTATGCGAGTTTGGAAGGTTTGACCAATCCTTTCTTTGCATTGGGTGTCACCGTACTGGTGTTGATCATATGTTTGAAATTAGTATATCTTTTATTGACGTTATTGTTTACGGTGATAGGCGCTTTTCTTACCAAACGCGATGTGAATAAGGCATTCAAGGAATGGCTCGGTAGAGCCTCGCCGGTATTTTGGGAATACCTGGTGATCGGTGCGGTGTTAATAATCATCGGCTATTATTTTACATCGAATTATACTGGTAACGTTGTCGGGGCTTTGAACATGGAAATGTTTGCCCGTTTGTTCCAGACGCATGTGATAGAAACTGCAGGTATGATCATGGTTGTTATGGGAGGGATATCCGTTTGGCTTGGGATTGAGGATACTGTGCGCGCATACGTTTTCAGAACCGGGTTCTATGAAAGTGTTCGGCAACGTTTGTATACGAGAAACAGAGAAAACCTTTCCATGCTAAAGAAGGAACTCGCAGAAGTCGAAAAACTTCTGCAGAGTGCCAGTAAGATGATGATAGACATTTTTGAGGAACAAGAGATGTATCATTCGATCCCGATAGACCGGATAGAGCGATTGGTCGAAGAGGAAGACGACCAAAAATTGGCGGAGCAACTGATCACTCAATCCCTTAACAAGATAGACATGTGTAAAGCTTCATTAGAACAGAAGATCAGTATCGCATCGACTCTTAAATCCGAATGGTTACCGAAGATCAAGAAGATGTTGTCAGACAAAGGCAAGGTTACCGTTTCGATGTTGGTAGGTGTGCCAAAACCATGGCGTGAATGGTTATTAGAGTCGTATCTGGTGGAATCCGGAGCTACAGATCTTATAATCGAGAACGGAGTTTTGAAACACGTTGAACGACCTGCACAGAAACGGAAGATACTCACTCAGATGGTAGAAGAGATTGCATCCTCTGAGATTCCGGTGGTTGGAGTTGTCGGGTTGGACGGCAAGGTCTACGCATTCATAAACAATACAAACGTTAAGGTGAGTCGTCAGATAATCGGTATCTTAGTATCGCGGGTTAGTAAGATGATCAAGAGTTTTGACGAAATCACGTCGAGCAAACCCAAGTTCTTGGCAGGTAAGATAGGTAACTGGTTGTACGTTGTGAGATATTATCCAGATATGTCTGTCCTTTGTATTGCTGATCCAAAGGTATCGATACTTAACATCGTATCCCGTATAGATATGGCAAAAGAAAAGAGCGAGAGAAAATAAAACCCCCTCTTACCTCATTTGATTTTAGTTCCGTTTCCTACGCCTTAAGTATATGTCTAACACTACCTGTACGGTTGTGGGTGAGTACGGTCTTACTATCCGTCTGTCTATCTTAAGTATTGTAAACCCTCGGATCACCTTTTTCAAACTCTCTATCAATCCACTGAACGGATCGTCTATCGGTGCGAACGCGTACACATGAATCACTCCTTCGTCTTTGAGAGCTGTTAACATCTCAGGCACGTGTTCTATCGCGTTTTTCGGGAGCGGCATAACGATCCTGTCCGCCCAATCCTTGAACTCTTTTACTTTTTCTAACGCATCGCCTTCAACGACTTTAACATTACCGAGTCTGTTAAGTTTGACGTTTTCTTGGAAATATTTAACGGCATGAGGATTGATCTCTATTCCGACAACGGTGACATCTTTGTTGTGCTTCGCAATAGTTATCGCAAAGGGTCCGTATCCGGCAAACGGTACCAACACATGTTCCCCGGGTCTGACCAAATTGCTGATTCTTTTTCTTTCGTAAGACAGACGTGTCGAATAATACATCTTCGAGATGTCCAACCTGAAAACACATCCGTTCTCCTTGTAGACCGTCTCTGTTTTAGGTTCTCCTGCGATTACTTCTACCTCTCTCACACGCCATCTACCGCTCATACCGCTTTTTTTCTTAACTACTGTGCGCACGTTCTTATGTATCTTCATCAGTTCCTCCGCGATCTGGGGTCCGTAAGGTTCTGCTTCTTCGGGCAAAGATAACACTGCTATCGAACCCACTATCTCGTAAGACGATATCGGCGGTATGCCTTTTTTAATAAGGATGTCTCTTAACCTACCTTCAGCCGTTTCTTTTCTTTCGAGCGACTTCTCCTCCACATCCACATCTTCCGAAAGTCCCTTTTGTTCCAAGCTTTCCAATACCTTCTCTAAACCGTTTTTCCGTAACGTTTCGGATACTGCAAAATAGACATAATCCTTTCCTGTTCTCGGTTTATATCCATAATCTATATCCAACAGTTTTCTTATCTTCTCTGCCAGACCTTTCCGGATCTTATAACACAACACTTTTTCTTTCATCCCCATCATCCTGTAGTTTTCAGTAGAACGATCTATGGCCGACCTTTTTTCAGTCCAGATAGATTTATTAAGGAATTCAAATACTATAAAAATGGAGCGGTAGGTGAGCAGCTTACCCCTGATACGGGAGGAAGTTCCGCCCATTACGCGTCTGCTGACGGGAGCAGAAACGACACCCCTTATTAAGGGGATGAAACGGCCCGTCGGCAGACGATCGTAATGCAAGCCGTACTGGCGCTTAGTAGAATGCTGCTTAAAAACAGAAGGCGGGCTACGGCCTACCGCTCCGATCGCGTCTTGTAAAAAGTAGATATTACTTTGTTCTCTTCCACAGGTCCTATCCGATTGCATCTGATTTTGAGGTTGTTTAATTTGCATATTTATTATTCAAGATTTTCGAAGTTATTCAACGGCATAGGATATATTTCAACAACGTTTAAAAACATCTTTTTACAAAATTAAACATATGGTCAAACCAGGACACGCGCCATCAAACACTATTAAACCTTCTAAAACTCACGAAACAAAAAAAGACCCGCTTCCCGACTTCATATCTCGGGAACGTGAGGTATTCTTCAACGAGTTTTTACACCTAAAACCACTCACCTCACAACACCTGTTTAGGTTGGGGATGGAAGGAGTTGAGAGGAACAAGGCAAAGAACGGTCTGGACAGATTCTCAGGTGGATACCTTGCTATATTAAAGAACATGCAACTGAAAAGCCATAACCTATTAAGCCACAGTGTCCGCGTAGCCTTGAACGTAGAGTACGCTGAGATAATGGTAGACGGTAACCCATCAGGTGCCTTTTACTCAGGACTACTACATGATATCGGTAAGATAACCTGTACCAATCAAGCATGGTTTACAGACGAGAACCTTCCCATTGATGATAAGGCGTTCAAGGAGATTAAGGGACACGCCTTAAAGGGGTTTGAGATACTGAGTTCCCAAGACTACCTGTTTGTCGGTATGATCGCCGGGACCCATCACCTACTCAGATCTGAAAACCCCTACGGTATAAACCCCATGGAAGCGGTCGTGAGGTTCTCCTCAATCCCCGAGATTACTCTAAGGATGAAGGATATACCTAACATTGAATCCTTCATACAGGATGTTGTTGACGCCTCTGCTCTCATTGAGATCGCGGATGTTGTGGATGCTGCATTATCAAGGGAGAGACCTAAAGGTAGGGGTGATCTCTATCAACGACTGACCAAGATGATGCCTACCAGGATAAACCGGATATTAAGGATACTCTGTAGTCCCTGGAACATCTTATTCTACAGGTTTGATAGATGGTTGGAAGAAATAAAACATGTTCTCAACAACTCAGCACTTAGAGGATATGTAGAACGACAGTATCCTTGGATCCCGCACGATGTTACTTTTGCGGAAGATCATCTGAAACAATAATCTTTGTATTGTTTAGTTCTTTGATTGATACGAAGGTTAGATGGGTTTGAGGAATGGATTGGTTTAAATGATGGATAATTTGTAGCGTGTTTATCTGTCAGGTTCACGGTTTTTCAATATTTAAACGTGAAATATCAATAAAACTTAATTCTAGGCGATACACCTGAAAAGAGTAGTAGTTATAGAAGAGATTACGTGTGAAAAATAAGATTTTCTAAGAATGTGGTCAATATTAAGTATTTGTTCAGTCTCCTTATTTAAGAAGATCATCTTAGGACTTATTCACAATCATAAAGAAACGGTAAGTTTAGGAAGTTTTAAAAATACCACTCTTAAATAAATATCTTGTAGTGCCGAGGTGGCTCAGTTGGTAGAGCGCCAGACTCATAGGCACAGCCTTATGAGTGGTGAGGTTACCGATGATCCTAGAAAGGTGGCGCTCGGACATCTGGAGGTCGCGGGTTCGAATGTGAGATAAAGACCTTCAATCTGTCGGGGCCACCGACAATCCCGCCCTCGGCACTACCGGGCCCGTGGTCTAGTGGTTATGACGTCCGCCTTACACGCGGGAGGTCCCCGGTTCGAATCCGGGCGGGCCCATTAACGCTTTGGAAACAGAGTTCGTTTTGAGACGGAAAGTTTAAATACTCATTTTAACACAATTTACTACATGAAATATAAGATGCGTAGGAAGGGTCTCCGTAGGGGTCTTAAGAAGGCGGTTTTACTGGGAACTGCAATATTGGGACTTGCGTATCCATCTGCTGTTGGTGCTGCGGATAACACATCGTTCCAGAGGATGAAAAAGGATGACCCGAAGATTGAACGTTTGGAATACTCTTTATCCTCTGTAATCGATGACATGGATATTGTACACAGCATTATTGAGGTTTGCGACCCGTCAACCGATGTATGGGGTATAGTATTCCCTGAATATGATACACCTGATTTAACGGTTCAATTTCTGAGTGCTTCGTTACCCCGCGGGATAGAGGTGTACCGTTTCGACAATCCTTTTAAAAAAGAGGATGACGGTACTCCCTATGCATGGGTTTGCGTGTACTCACCTAACAAGGTCGGTTCAGAAGTTTTGAGAGGCCTTATTCCAAGGGTCAACAGCTTAGAAGAACGGATCGAAAAATCTCACGATAAACATAAGGTCCTTTTACAGACCCTGCTCTTGAATGCGAAGGCGGACGTTTTTAGAGGCATAAACATGCTCAAGAACGGTGACCCTAAACATGTGAGTTTACTCTGTGCACAAGCATTAACGACAATAAAATATTTGGAGTGGTACTTTGCAAAATATCGTTCCGTTCCTAGATTCTCTATTTCACAAGTCAGGTTCTCAACAACAGTCCTAAACAACACCTATTCGTACGCAGACGCGTACTTCGATTTCGGGAGTGTTGATGCAGGTATCGGGGTTGAATGGACTGACGGTCCTGAGAAACCGCGCGAGTTCGGAGGTAGGGTAACCATATCTTATGATTTGACTGAGCATTGGTCGTTTGCAACGTCTGCGATAATAGACCCTGAACGTTTTTCATTCAAACGTCTTGACCTTGACGTTTACTACTACGCATTTGACCAAAGTTCTTACCTTAAGTTTTCATATTTACGGTTCGGTATTATGTATCACAACCTACCCACAGAAGTGATACATGCTCGGATAGGGTATATGTTCCGTCCCAGTCATAACTGGGCATGGTTCCTTACCCTTTACAACACCGATGACCCTAACGGTCCCTCTACAGATAATCCTGATACTGAGAAACTGGAATACCATTGGAAATTGGGTGTTGGAGTGATTTACTATTTCGGCAGCGGCGATGAATAGTTTTTATTCATCTTTTTCTGTAGACAAATAGTACTCCGGAATCTTTCATGAACAGGTTCAGAGGAACCAATCTGTACCCGTCAGCCGTAGCATTCAGGATCTGCCAACCGTTCTCTTTGACAACTATGCCCCAGTGCGACCCTGAGGAGTACGGGCTGTCATCGGTGAGCACGATGTCCCCTTCCTTCAACCTGCCATCTATCGTTTCCTCCGTAAACGCACCGGTCTGTTTATATCCGAACCTTGAGAGTTTGACCTGGATACTGTTGCTCGATGGATACCACCAGTTTTTGTAAACGTTCTTCAAACCGCCAAAGAACTGTCGGATATTTCTCTTACTGAGTGTTAGGACCCGTTCAGGTGTGATGTATTCGTTTAACCTTTGTGCCTTTTCGTTGCCCTTGGATAACGTGCGTTTGAAAGCCGTCAGTTTCTTTTTGTATTCATCTATGAGCAGGTCACCGTCTACCCCTTTTTTGACGGACACCTCGTACGTCCATTCAAATGTTAGCACGTACATCGCCTCCATCAATTCGGTGTAACTGTCAAATTTTAGACCCAGGTCTTCCAGGATCAGTATCCTGATGACCGCATCATAACAATCGTTGTACCACTTCTTGTATCCGCCGTGAAGCGGAAACACACCTATCTCTTCGATCGCTCTGACCATCATACCAAGCGCGCTGTTATCCTGACGTGTATACAGATTACCAATATCCGTGTCCATAGAGGTAACTAAAGATATTGCTTGATTACGTATGCTTTTCCCATCAATACACTTCTCTCCTATAAGGATCTTATCAGGAATGAAAAGTAAAAATTCGTTGATGTCAGCATCCTTTTCCTGCGCATTCTTGACACCGGCATAAACCACGTAGTATCCTATACTTCTTCCAGCGATTCTGTACACTGCCACTATCTTTGGCAGGACGTTTTCTTCGAATTCTATGTACGGTTTACCTGCATTGATCCAGACATTCTTCCAATCACGTTCAGCGATTTCGTACATGTTATCGATTCTTTGAGCTGACGCGTGCACGATTTCTACTTCTTTGTAAGACCTGCTTGTTAACGGAACACATCCTTCAAAAGCCAACGCGACGGCTAAAGAATACGCTAACATTCGTTTCATAGACCCTTTGCCCTGTCTCTTTGCATTTTCTCGCTTTTTATGTTTTATCATGTTTTCACACCATTAATAATATTTAAGAAGATGTTTAAAAACGTTCTGTTGTACGCAGAAACGTCGAGGATTAACATAAACACGGCTTATTCCCTTTTCAACTGGGAAATAAGTTTAAGTTAAGAACAGTACAAAAATAAAAAAAGAAAAAAATCTTCTATTCTTTTGTGTATATCTTCACTGATTCGGGTTTCTTAAAGACATTACCCAATTTTAGACCTACGAGATACATGATACCTTTAGATTCTGCAAGGTCAACCAAACGCTGCGTCACTATACCGTCAAAAACGACCACACCGACATTCTCCTCTTTTTCTAAGGTTTTTATCACGTTTCTTACCGGTATTTCAGCAATAAGCTTCTCCTTTTTATCGTAGACCTTGGCCTTCAACGTATTCTCCAGCTCTTTGAGCTCCTCTATATACTTCTTTGGAACGGTAGTCTTCTGCGTTGTTGGTTTTTCGACACTTTTTTCTTTGAGTTTACCCCCTTTCTTCGTTTCTTTTACCTGTCTCTTAGAAATCCGTCTTTTCGGTTCCGGTTCTTCGTGTTCGTGCTGTTCTACAGGTACTTTGTTTCTCAGTGCTTTGATTATCTCTTTTCTTGTCAGTTCTTCAACCTCTTTACCGGGTGGTGCCCTCGCCACAAAATCGATATCTGCAACCCGTTTAAGTTGGCTCAGTATTATGTCCCCGCCTCTATCTCCGTCCAAGAACACGGTGGTCTCTTTTTTCTTCGTGAGCTCTATAATCGTCGGACTGATCTCTGTAACGCCGCCGATCGCTATAACATTTTTTATATCGTTTTTCAGCAGATTAAGCACATCTGCTCTGCCTTCTACCAGTATTATGGAATCCGAGGAATCGATACCCGGTCCTGCAGGAAGTTTATCTTCTCCGTATTCCACTATCTCTGCTTTCTTCACTTCACCTCTCACAAGTTCGGAGATTTCCCTACTCTCAGGAAGCTCGGATTCTATCATATGTTTAAGCAGTTCTTTGGCGCGCTCAACGATCCGTTTACGTTTCTCGTTTCTTGTATCCTCGACCTTTGTTACCTTTATATGCGCTTCGCACGGCCCGACTCTATCAACCGTTTCTAATGCCGCTCCCAGGATACACGTTTCCACCATGTCCAAACTGCTGGGCATTTTTATAGTTCCCTTTGTTTTGTTACCTACAGTAGTCAGTTCGACTTCTATACGACCTATCCTACCGTTCTTTTGCAGTTCCCTGAGGTCTAATTCATCGCCGAGTAGTCCTTCCGTCTGTCCGAATATGGCACCCACTACATCTGGTTTTTCTACAATACCGTTTATCTCTATGTCAGCATAAACAATATACTTTAACGAATCGATGTATGTTTTACCCATATCTATCACCTCTCTGAACAGTGTTTTTACATTTTCAACAGTTTTTCTAGTTCTTCAGTTTTCCCTTCGATCAGGACTTTTTTGAGACGTGACTTCGCGCCTCTGATAATTGTCGCTTTTACATTGAATCTCCTTTCTATCATTTTTATGACCTGCAGATTAGCTTTCCCTTTAGAAGGAGGTTGAGTAACATGAATTATGAGTTTACCACCTTCAACCTGTAATTTGTCGTCTTTTGCATTCGGTATCACTTTAACATCGAGTATCATTTAGATCACTTGATCGAAGGGAAGAGATAAAGGTGTGCCGTGCATTGTTGACCACACCTTCATTGCAGGAAACAGTCCGACTCGGGCGGCCATCCATGCACAGCAGTTATTATATTGTCAAAATTATTATTTAAAAGCTTTGCTTTCAATATGAAACAATATGAATGATGACCTTCTCCACATGGTAACACATTTTTATCCGATCCGGCTCATCGCGTTCAGACGAAACTTTGTCGAGATGGAGATCGTGGTGAGCAATAAAGGTAACGAAGCTTACTGGGTAGAAACGGACATTGAGGTACCCTCTGCAATCTCTCTGGCACCGGATAGACATATCTCTAGAGGTAGAGCACGTATAGGTATTGTTTTTCCAAACGGTATTATAAGTAAGCGTATAAAGATATACGGTACTCCTGGGTCCTACCCTGACCAGTACCCTATCAAGATGACGTTTTACGGATACAATTCCAAAGGCGTGATTTCTGTGCGTACAGAGAAGAAAGCATTTTTACGTTGCGAAAGGTTATGATCAGGTTGATAAGATTTTGGTTTTCTTGTCATCTATTTTAACGATTATTCTCACATGACCGTGTAACAGGGAGTCCCGGATACGTTTAAGTAACAGTTCATCTATCTGGAACACACCTGCCGGATTAGTCATTTTTACGGTTATGTCTACTACCTTGTCCTTGCACCTACTCTTTGCTATTGAAACCTCTTCTATCGAGTCTGCAGATTCAGAATGAATACTGAACCTACCTCTTATGATAGGTATACGGGACCTGCCCTTTGTCATGTCCAACGCATCCCCTATTTTAACACAACTGGCTTCTAATGTGATTGCTTTAAGCGATTCGTGCGCAACGATACAATGCATAACCTCTGTTTTTATTCGTGTTTTCTTGGATGGGGAATAGTGCGGACTGAGGACACGGTCGATTATGTCTTCGGCCAATATCGCACTCCACGCCTCATGATTCGACCTGTGAACCGCATTCCCTATATCGTGAAGCAATGAGGATATGTAAACTATAACTTTACCGTCTTCCTCTGTCAATCCGGATTGTTTGCACCAGTTCCATCGATAATGTTCGGCATACGGAAGGGTTAATTCGTAAAGTTTCAATGCATGTTTAGCAACGATCCGTGCGTGCACCGGTCCGTGGTCATTGTATGCCAACCGTGTCATAGTCATTACGTTAGCCATTCTCCACAATGTCTTGAGTTCTCTATCTTTTTCAATATCTGAACGTATTACATCGATCATTTTTTCCATACTATCACGCATCCCCAAATCAACTTGTTAAAAGGAATAGTAGTATTCACCTGTTTCCTTTTGTTTTCTATCTAACACGCTGTTCGGTTTATTAATCTTTGGTCTCAAAGTGTCTTTATCCCTTCTCATAGTTATACCCAGATTTTTCAGAAATGTATTCATCCCTTCACGTTTACTGACCGGTGGGTAGGCGTGTCCGTGAACACTGCTCTCGCCATCGAACACTACTAAATGATCCGATACAAGGTCTATCAGGACGATATCGTGGTCTACTATAAACATACTTCTCTCATCGCTTACATTTCGAACAAGATGGGCAAAATGCATCCTTTGTTCGATGTCTAGAAATGCAGACGGTTCGTCAAATAGGTATAGGTCTGCCTTTTGAGCTAATGCTCCGACGATGGCTACCCTTTGTAGTTCGCCACCACTCAATTCACTGAGCATTCTGTTCATCAAAACTTCTATGTTCATCCTTCTAACCGCTTCGTTGAACACGAACTCGTCTTTGTCGAGCGTATTAAAGAACTCTGAGACAGGCATGTCCTGTTCGATTTGGATGTACTGCGGTTTGTAAGAGACCTTCAATCCTGCTTCATAATCAATGTTGTCAGGTTTGATGATTCCCGCAATCATCTTAACGAACAATGATTTACCGATCGCATTTTTGCCGATTATGCCTATTATTTCACCTTTATGTATCTTTCCAGGTTCCACTTCCATAGAAAAGTTAGGAAATCTCTTGGTCAGTTTTGGATACTCGAGTATTATCTCTTCTGATAATTCTCTGGATTCAGCGCTTTTGTTGAACTTTATCTCAAACTCTCTGAACCTAATGTTCTCGGTTTTCAGATAACCCGTTAAATATTCATTAATACCGTTCCTTGCATTTCTAAGGTGAGATACCACACCGTATGCGTCTTCTTTACCATAAAAGATATATACATAATCAGAGAGATAATCCAGAATTGCAAGGTCATGTTCCACAACCACAACCTGTTTACCGTCGTCCGATAACGATTTGATAAGTCGGCTGATCAGCAACCGTTCTTCGATATCCAGGTACGACGTGGGTTCATCAAAATAGTATACGTCCGCTTCTTTAGACCATGCGGCGGCTATTGCAACGCGTTGTAACTCACCACCGCTCAGATTATCGAGTTTTCTTCCTTCAATCTTGTTCAATCGAAACCGGTCTATGACCGTGTTTGGGTCTTTTCGAGCAGGATGTATAGATTCGATGAGTTCACGTACTGTTCCTTTGAATACCTTTGGCAGAATGTCAACATGTTGAGGTTTATAGGAAAGTTTGATAGAACCTTTGATAAACTGTTTGAAATACATCTGTTGCTCCACTCTTAACCGCGGTATAACTTCTTTCCATGTATACTCTTTGTCATAATCCCCAAAATTCGGTATGATCCTGCCAGAAAGTATCTTAAGAGCCGTTGTTTTACCTATACCGTTTTTACCTACGAATCCAGTCACACCATCTTTCGCAGGGATAGGTATACCGTACAGTCTGAAAGAGTTGACACCGTATTGGTAGATAGGGTTACCCATCTCTTCAACCAAATTTATTATCGTTATTGCTTCGGTAGGACATTTCTTCACGCATATCCCGCATCCGGTACACAGAATCTCAGAAATCACAGGATATCTAGTCTCATCGTCAACAGTTATTGTTTCATCACCCATCCGTACACCTGGGCAGTACTTCTGACACAGGTACCCGCATCTTTCTCTTATACATTTGTCTCGGTCGATTATCGCGATCCTCATTTTTGACCCCCTTGACACCCGGATAACAAGATGGTTGAAAAAATGTTGACCCAAAAACCTTTTTGTAAATAATTCTTTAAAAAGTTGTCTCTATAAGGCAACTGTATGTGAAAAGGGATGTGATTTAAGGTTGTCTAGTCTTTTGGATTTGATCAAATATGTTTTTAATATTTCTTCAACATAATAGATAATGGTGTTTTATTATGAACAAACTGAAACGTAAGAAAGGTGTTGATGTAAGACACGGGAGAGATGTAACGTCGCGGAAACGTCCGTCGTTCGCAGGGGATGTAAAAGCAGAGCGTACTCTATCACCTGAAAAGGTTACAGAACATCCAGTTAGAAAACATGTTACTCCCATGGATACCCAAAAAGATACCTTTTCTAGTAAGAATATGACAACCGCCAATAGAGCGTTCTTGATTTCTACAGGTTCTTTCTTTGTGGCGTCTTTTTCTTCAGTGTTTTTGAAAAACACGGGTTTCTTAGTAGGTGGCGGATTATGCACGTTGGCCGGGTTTACCGCGTTGGGTGTATCAGTGTATCATCTGAGCAAGGTCATTCCGAAAGGATTGGGTAGGGTGTTCGGAACGGTCCTTTTCGGTCTGTCAGAACTTATCAGCGGTATGTCTTCATTGGTCCTTGGGATGGTCGCATCTGCTCCGTTAACCATGTCCTGTTCTCCGTTTACCGGAAGAGATCTTGCGGCCGCAATTACGATGCTAGGATTAGGTGTCACTTCATACTTTGTCGGTACCAAACATTTGAAAAACAAAGTCGATAAAAACAAAAGCACTTATAACTAAAATAAAAACAGAATTAAAAAAGAGAAAGAAGTTAAAAAAGGAATTTATTTTAGGAGTTGACCATTCAGCCATGCCCTTAGTTTGTCCCAAAAACTGCAACGTTCGTTAGTTGTTTCACAACGTTCTCCCTGATATCTTCCACCACTGATTATTATCTGACATCTACCCTTCTTTCCATGACAGCAACAGAAATCTGAAGCAGCGTTTACCTCATTGCACTTACAGTCGCTTCTACCTCCGGAACCACTACTACTTGCTTTCATTGTAGGTTCTGATTCTTCTTCGGAAAGCAGAATTGCCAATTCTGGATCACGTGTCTGTATGCATTGTTTGATCTGGGCTATCTGTTTAGATGTTGGCGTGACTTTGAACGCATCTTTTGTCTCGATTCCTACGGACCTGAGACAATAGCCCACTACACTATCTGCATAGGCTTTTCTATCCATAGCTGCGGAGAGCGAGACGGTCTCTTCGTTTTCAAACACGATATTTCGCGGTTTGCAATCCCATGAGACCTGATAAATCCCTATGCCGTTGTATTTGACAAAGTAGGATTTACCTGGCTCCAAAACGTCGCTTGTAACGAAGGTGTGCAGATGCGGGTCGTACCAGTATCCCTTGTCATTCTCGACAGTTCCTTCTCCGAACACTTCCGTTACGCTTATGTTATGGCAACATGGGTTGGTTATCAGATTCCATCCCGGATACAATAGAATTGTGAACGTGCCGTGCCTGTCTATACAACAGTACCATGTCCTATTTTCGATCCGTTGTGAAGAAGTTATATACATCCAGTACCCAGTATTGAACTGAGGCGCCTCAGAATCCATTGTATAGAACCCTCCGCCACCATGGTGTATGTACATGAAGTAGTAATAATGACCAAAGTCCGGACACAGACCACTTATGTCATTGCAATATCTGTCAACTCTCGTGGTCTCTTCTATTCTTCCTGGGAACCCTACCATGTTCCATCCGTAATCAAGGTCCAGAGGTATCAATTTTCCAGTGTAGTCTCCCGTCTGTGTTTTTATCATGCATATTTCAGATTCGTTCAATCTTGGCGGTTCTGGTATATCCAGTTTTTGTTGCGCGCTCACTATACCGAACAGTCCGACAATCCCTATTATTATCATCCATACAACCATCCTTTTCATTCAACCACCCTATTCATGTTTTAAATTTTCGTTTCAAATGTGTTATCGACCCAAAAATTTAAAAAAGAAGCGGAAAGATTAACGATGTTGGTTTTATGAAGATTGTTAAAAGAATGCTCAAACATTCGCAGGGTAGAAGGTTCGAGGGTTCTGTTGTGTTAATCCCGGAAACCATCGATGATTTATGGTATCTTTATCGTATTATAGAACCGGGCGACTTTGTGAAAGCCAAGACATACAGAACCTATAAACCTACCGAATCTTCCAAACAGGAACGCAAACCCGTTACCATTACTATAGATGTAGAGAAAAAAGAATTTTCCGAATACCACAGGTCCCTTAGATTGACGGGACGTATTGTAGACGGTTACCCTTCTGAATTTGTTCAGATGGGTTCCTATCATACATTGGAACTTAAACCACATCTGACTGTGACGGTTTCTAAACGATGGTTAAATACTCATCTGTCTATGCTTGACGAAGCGTCGAAACGTTCTGAAGTGTCGGACATTTTAATAGTCGTGGTGGATGAAGAGAAGGCGTTGTTTGCTGAGGTTAAACCGCGTGGTGTTTCGTACGGTTCGGAACTGTATTCTGGATTGTCCAAACGCGAACCGCATTACGAAGAAAGGCTTCAAAAGTTCGTAACAGAAATCATAGATAAAGTGAAAGAGTTTGACGGACCGATCGTTATAGCGGGTCCGGGGTTTGTTAAAGATATGGTCAAGAACAAAATTATGGAAGAGTATCCAGAGCTCAGTGAAAGGGTGGTTTTTGAATCGTGTTCGCATGCGGAGAGGAACGGTATCGTAGAACTTATCAATAGAGGTGTTCTTGACAGGGTGATAGGTAAGACCACTCTTAAACGTGACCGTGAAGTTTTGGAGGAGTTCAAGACACATCTCGGTAAAGAAACAGGGTACGTGGTTTACGGACTTGAGCCGGTCAGTAAAGCTCTCGAATATCATGCCTTGAAGAGGTTGGTTGTTCTCGATTCTCTATTGTCCGACGTTCGTATTCGCGAACTTATTGCAAAAGCCGAAGATAACCATGTAGAGGTTACGTTTGTTTCAAACGAATCCGATGTTGCGGAAGAACTGAAAGGGTTCTCCGGGGTTATAGGTTTTCTTTATTATCCGCTGAGTCTAGATTGAAAAGTTTCATCCGGTAACAGAATGCGATCGTAGTTAAATATAAATATCACATATAAACAAAATTTAAGAAATGACGGTTCGTAGAAAAAGATTCTTCATCGAGACGTACGGTTGCGCTCTTAATCAAGCGGATTCTGCAATGATGCGTAAACAATTGTTCGATTCTGGTTACATCGAAGTGGACAACCCTATTGATGCCGATGTCATCATTCTTAATACATGCACGGTTAAGCAGGCTACAGAATCAAAGATATTTGAAAACTTCAAACGTTACAGTAAGTTAAACAAACCGATCGTGATAGCGGGATGTTTGTACAGAAGACATGAGAGATTTCTGTCGATAAATCCGAACATATCTATAATCTCTCCCGGTTCATTACGTATGATAGTTAGAGCGGTGGAATCATCCATCTCGGGAAGGAACTATTTTGATGTCCGACCATTTGATAAACATCTTCCGATGAGGTTCACCGGCCCGGTTGTAACGATACCTATAAGCGAAGGATGCCTTGGTTCGTGCACGTTTTGCGAGACACGGTTATCGAGAGGAAGACTTCGCAGTAAACGGCCGGAGTATCTCCGGAGTTTAGTTACTGAAGCGGTAGAAAACAAGGCGGTAGAAGTACGGCTTACCGCCCAAGATACCGGGTGTTACGGTATCGACATCGGAACATCTCTTACCGACCTTCTTCACAGTCTTTTGGAGATAGAAGGGGATTTCATGATCCGTTTAGGGATGATCAATCCCGAGCACGCTTACCGTATGCTTGACGACCTTATCGAAATATATACTGATAAGAAGATGTTCAAGTTCCTTCACATACCTGTTCAATCTGGAAGCGATAAGGTTCTTAAGGATATGAATAGACGGTATTCTGTTGATACGTTTGTTACGGTGGTCGAACGTTTCAGGCAGAAGTTTCCTGACATGACTATCTCTACAGACATCATCATCGGTTATCCGACCGAGTCGGAAGAAGATTTTAGGAAAACCGTGGACCTCATTAAAAGGATGCGGTTCGAAATACTTAACATATCCAGGTTTACACCGCGCCCCGGAACCCCGGCAGCTAAACTAAAACCTCTGGATAATAAGGTTGTGAAACAACGTGTTGTAGAGGTCTCTAATCTTCACAGGGTACAGAGTTTGAAACTGAACAAACAATTTATAAACAGAGAACTGAATATATTAATGACTGGAAGAAACGATACCAAAGGAACGTACATCGGTAGGACACGATGGTACAAGAAAGTAGCAGTACCGTACGACTGCATGGATATCGACCCGGTCGGACGATGGGTTAGAGTTAAAATAATGAGCGCTACGGAATCGGTGTTGATAGGCAAACCTGTTAAATTTGAATGATGTTGGGAAAGGTGTTATTCATGTGCCTTGACTTCGATACAACTTCCGAAATACCGATCCCCGAAGACCCTTTTCAGCAAGTGATCGGACAGGACGAAGCAGTTTTCAAGGCAAAGATTTGCGTTCGTCAGCATCGTCATCTCCTTTTGGTAGGTCCGCCAGGAACCGGTAAAAGTATGATTGCCAAAGCTATGTCAGAGATCCTTCCTCCACCTACTCAGGAAATACTGGTTGCCGATAACCCGTTAGATCCGTTACGTCCCAAAGTTGTAATAAGAACGATCTCATCATCCAAAAGTTCCCAAGGCCGAGCTCCTTCCTCTGTTGTAGACCCTATCGACGTGCCTTACTATGTTGCGGAAGAATTGGGTTTCAGATGTAGACGTTGTGGTAAGATAAGCGACCCAGACCTAGACATATGTCCGTATTGTCATGCTAATAAACACGATTCAGTCCTTCTCGGAACCAAAGAAAAGAAAAGGGTTGTCCGTGCCGAGGTCGATGGAGAACGTTTTACGTTTGTACGCGAGAATGATAAAATTCGTGTCTATCACAGTGAAGAGAACGATTCCGAAGAATGTAAAGTGTTGGTACCTATCGACCGTAGTCGGTTTGTCAAGGTTACCGGAGCCACAGAAGTAGAGCTTTTAGGTGACGTGGAACACGACCCGTACGGTACTGCATTAACGGCCAGTCAACCTCCCTACCGTCGTATTATTCCGGGGGCTATCCACGAAGCTCATCAGGGAATTCTGTTCATCGATGAGATCTCCGCTCTTGGTGGACTGCAGAGATATCTTCTGACCGCTATGCAGGAAAAGAAGTTTTCCATAGTAGGCAAAAATCCTTCCAGTTCTGGAGCTAGTATTCGAGTTGACGATGTACCGTGCGATTTTATACTTGTTGCAGCGGCTAACCATGCTAACTTAAACCGGATACTACCTTCCCTGAGGTCCAGAATCAGAGGTGACGGGTACGAAGTTGTTATGAATCGATGGATGGAGGACAACAATGAGAACAGGTTCAAACTGGCACGATTCGTAGCTCAGGAAATAGTTAAAGATGGAAAGATTCCTCACATGACTAAAGAGGGCGTCATCGAGATTATAAAATATGCGCGTACCGTTGCCCGAACCGTTGACAATGCGAATGGTTTGACTTTGAGGCTTAGGGCATTAGCGGGTGTGATACGTGCTGCTGGCGACCTTGCCGTTTCTGAAGGGTCAGAAGTTATAGACAAAGAACATGTGATGAAAGTCATACGTTCTGGTATAACCGCTGAAGACCAGGTATCGGATAACTGGTATACCGTTCATAGACGCGACCTTTTCGTTGGGAGCGGTTCTAACGAGGGTGTGCTGTGAAGTTTTTTAAACTTATCCTTCTTTATCCTAATCATGGAAGAAGAACTGAAAGTCGGAGACTGTATGACCAAGGGTGTTATAGCAATACCTGCTTCACGTCCTGTTATAGATGCTGCTCGTGCGATGTCTCATGCTAAAGTGGGTAGTGTTATCGTACTGAAAAACAATAAGGCAGTGGGTATCGTGACGGAGCGTGATATTGTCCGAAAGGTAGTGGCTAGGAACAGAGACCCTTCCAAAGTACGGTTATCCAGTATCATGAGTAGTCCGTTACGTGTTGTGAAGGTCGATACGTCGATAGGCGAAGCGGCACGGATCATGAGAAAATACGAAATAAAGAAGCTTCCCGTGGTTAACAATAAGGGGATGCTGGTCGGCGTGGTTACAGAAACGGACATCTTACGCGCCTATCCAGGGTTGGTCGACGTGCTTGTGGAATTGGCTGAGGTGTCCGCACCTCGGGGAAAAGAACCCGTGGTTGGAGTGTGTGAGCGTTGCGGCACGTATTCAACAGATTTGAAACTCGTAGACGGGATGTTACTGTGTAGTGAATGCAGAAAGGAGCTTGAAGAAAGCGAAGAAGAGGTTTAATGTTCTTTTACGTTTTTTGTATGGTGGTCGTGTGATCCCGGAATCAAAGCTTATCGAGCATGAGGTTACGGTTCGTCAATTGACACTTTCTAAGGAAGTGGTATTATCTAAGCGTGCTATGGTAAGATGGTTAGCATTGGCATTGGGTTTGATATCACCGAACGAATCCCGTCAATCCCTATTGGATGTTCTGGAAGTGTTGTTGGAGTTCCATTTCGACGGCGTACAACCCACTTCTGGAGATGTTATCGAAGCGGTGAACAAAAAATCATCTGCAATATCCCCCAAGACGGTACGTTATCATCTTACCCAGCTCACCAAAAAAGGGATCATACAGTGTAAAAACAGAAGGTATTCGTTCCCCAAGAGTGATTACCCTAACGATAGTTTGAGTAGTGCTGTTTACAGAGTCTACGAGAAGACGTTGAAGGAATCTTTCTCCAGAATAGACAAGGTTCTTGAAATGTTTGAACGGAATAGATAACAATCACTTTTTCATGCAAAAGTTTCGTGCGAAAGCGGGTTTACGGTGCTCCTGCACCGGTCTTGTGCTTGTTCCCTTTGTACAACCCGAACCTGAGCATCCCTTTCTCGTTGTTGGTTTTGCTCTCCAGTAGTACCATGTTGACCAAACGTTCAAAGGTTTCCGCATCCTCGTACGCATCCTTCCATACGTCTACGCCTGCGGTTACCGTTATATGAAGTTTTGGCGGAATAACCTCTTCGGTGTTTTTCTCGTACACGCCCAAGGAACGTGTATCTACGGTAAAACACATCGATTCATGAATTCTCTTTGCAAAGGGAACGTACTCGTCTTCATCTACCCATGCTATCACAGCAAACTCGTCTCCACCGCGTCTGCATGCGTATGCATCGTACCCGCTAACCGCTTCCTTAAGACGCATCCCCATCAGTTTTAGAACTCTATCTCCTACTTTATATCCGAACCTGTCGTTTATGCTTTTGAAGTTGTCGCCGTCTATCAACATGAGTGCGAGTTTTCTTCCGTTCTTTTCCGTCCTGGCACGTTCTACTTCTTTCTTCAATTGGTCTACGTAGAACCGCGAATTATACAATTTTGTCAATCCGTCGGTAATGGCGAGCTGCGACAGCGTTTTCATCAAGTCTGCCTGAGCGAACAGTTTTTCCAGAATATCGCACATCTCATTAAACACTCCAACAATATAACCTTTGTCGTGACCGTTGATAAATTCTACAACCAATAACCCATTCACAGAGGATCTCAGGTTGAGTTTTCTTACCATCAACCGTTTAGGTTGAAGTATTTCTATCGTGGGATCTTCATCTCTAATCTCTTCAAGTTCTTTTTCATTCAATACTACCGGTCTTTTGCTTGTCAGGATTTTCTTAATAAATTCTTTATCCTTCGGTATCCTCTCTTCTTTTAGCAGTTTCCATTTTTCTTGTTCGATGTACGGTACAGATGCGATGCATTCGAACCCGTCCTCTTTTTCGACCCATAGTCTCACTTTTGTTGCATGACACAGTTTTTGTGTGAGTTCGAGAATGTTATCCAACTGTTCATACGGATTATTGTGTGTCAACAGTTTGTTTATCACTTCCAGGGTATCTATAACTGCCTTTTGATAACTTCTATCCTCTAAAGGTTCCCTGCTCGTCCATATGTGCAAACCTTTACCTACTTTTTTGACTGTCTTAACTATCTTGACAACGGTCGGAAAATTCTTTGCAAAC
This sequence comes from Candidatus Micrarchaeota archaeon, assembly GCA_021163225.1. NCBI lineage: Archaea > Nanobdellati > Microcaldota > Microcaldota archaeon. The sequence continues at coordinate 31,796 of JAGGXE010000009.1, forward strand.
CACCTATTCTTTGAAGTTTTAACATGTGTCATATCATTACACCTTACTCTTTTTGATATTGTTATTAATTATGGATATACATGTATTTAAACCTTTTTGTCGAATTCCGGAATTTCGTCAAGTTTCGTTTTATAAATCGGACGTTTAAGGGTTGACGAAGTTGTTGTTTTATTAATTTTTGTTTTGGGATGTAAATTTTATAAACAAATATTTTTAAATATCGTTGTCAAGATTAAAACGTCATTTAGATCGGGGTGTTGGAACGAATGACGAGGTCGGGTAGGTCAAAATTCGGGATCTTGTTGGGTGCTATTACATTGTTCGTAGTGTTCTGGGTCGTTTTGTCAGTTTTGTTATTGACTCCTGCCCCTCGACAAACTTCTGTCTCGAATAAGTCATCCGTTTCTATGGACTTATCTCCGCAGTTTTACAAGTTCCCTTCTGTCCAAGGTCTTTTCAACACAATAACTATGAACATACGTTCCGATGCACCGATGATCCTGAAGAATCAATCGTTGAACGGTAGTAGACTGGGGTATGATTTAGATTCCATCGAAATGGAAACGAGGTTTGACGCTAAAACGACAACCGTCGATTTGGGTCGGCTCTATTCTGAAACTGGTGTCAAACAATCGTTGACGATCCGCAACAAACTTGATAAACCCGTGACACTCGAATTAAATTATACCGTGTTTATTCCTTCGCACACGATCATCATAAACGGGACCGAACGCACATTCGCACCTGGAGAATCTGCCAACCTTTCTTTAAGTTCCGGGAGCATAAGAATGCAGTCTAACAGTGTAGAGTTCATTCAACCTTTACCTAAGATACGGTTTGTAACAACCTCCGGTCGTGAAGGTGCTTTGGATTTCTCAGATTTTTCCTCAGTTATCAATGCAGCTTATGTGAGAAGCACCGAACAGGGTATGCATATAACCGTTTACGGAACATTCGCTCTATCCTCTCACGAATCGGTAACGTTCGACCCCGCATTAACTCGTATCCTTCCCGTCCATTCTTACGACATACAGAATATAACCGGTATGACGTTTCCCAGTTCTGTAGAGATTGATGATATCGATGATGACGGTTTCAAAGACCTTATACTGTCCGTGCGTTCAACGGTTTTCAACGGTAGCGTATGCGTAATAAAGAAATACACGAACCGGCTCTTTTCAAACCACCTCTCTTCGATAGCTACGTTGGAAGGTGCTCAAGTAGCCAGATGTTTGAGATTTAACGATATCGATTTCCCAAGGGGTACAGCGATAGGCGATATAGACGATGACGGATACAAAGAAATCGTTTCCACGGCATTCCCCAGCAGTCTGTTTATCTATGATGTAACCGCTGATCAGAGGATCGAACTACCCCTCAACTACTCATACATCGGTAGACCTTACGTGTTCGATGTTGATGATGACGGAGCGGATGACGTACTGTTCCTATCTTACGTTGATAAAGAGTTTCGTCTTGTTGTTTTCTACGGTCCTTTTGACCGGGAGACCATGTCTTTTCCTAGGGTTAGGGAGACCGGATTGGGGATGTCCGGAGACATACTGTTACCCGCGATAGTTCGTACCGACCGTTACCTTGTTGTTTCAAATCCTTCTCAGTCGTTGATTGTGGTAATGAACAGGTCCGACCTATCTACTGTGTTCACTGTCAGTAATAAAGAGATTGATCTTTTCGGTTCCTCCATTCAGGTTTTGAACGCTTCTGAAGAGACATTGCTGGTGGGAAGTGATGATGGAGTTTTTGAATTGGACCTTTTAAACAATCGGACGGAATGTTTGCTCAGCGGTCATGACGGATATGGAAGAAGTGCACTTTATGCTAAAGGAATGTTGATTGTCGGAACCCCTCCTGACACTATCTATGTGTATTCAGGCGACCTTACCAGTAAGAACATAACATTAATAAAGACGTTGCATTCATCGAGTTTCGATATCGGAGAACCATATTCAATGGTGTACGACTCTGAAACTGGTATACTTGGAATTGTCGGATACGGTTTGACTTCTGCCGGTGGCGGCATACCTCCTGAAGGTAGAATAGTATTCTATGCGTTGGAACCCGGTTATGTGACGAGTGATTGGCCGATGCATCAGGACGATGTGTATCATACAGGTATGTCCGATACGTATAAGACGGTGGTCGGTCCTTATCCTTTAGTCAAGGTATGGAACATCTCTTTATCATTGCCTTTCGGGTCAGGACTTCCCAACCAGATCTCTTTTCCGCAGTATATCAGTTATCTTAGCGGTTCTGATCATCTCGTTGTGCCCAGTGTCAGATACGGTGTGACTGTTGTAAACGCATCAGACGGCAGCATCGTATGGTATTCCTACAATCCGGATCTCGGGCTGATGTACCGATGTTATTCCGAGGATGATCGGCCTAACACGGTGCCGGTTCAACTCTCCGATAATGCAGTGTATTTAGGTATGTTAAACTCGGGTAATCCAGAACACGAAGTGTTCGGTTTCGCATCTGACATAACGTTTGATTCGCATCCTTTGATCGCCATGGCTTCCGCATCGAGTAGAGAGTTGAAATCCTTTTCATTACCTGTAAGTGACGGAACTTCGCTCTATACGGTTTTAGGAAGCGATGAGACCCCATGTTTCGTGGAGAGATTGACTCTCTCGGGTCATGGCTTGACAAAGCGAAGGTTCGACCTCGATTCTTCTATCGTCACATCCGTAACGGGTAACATGATAATATACAATCATACCCTGTTCATACCTTCCGAATCATATCTGACCGGATACAGTCTTCCACTTACGGGGTTGGGTCTGCGTGCTCTGCTAACACCCTCTGTTGTCATAGATATTCCCGATTCGTCGGAAGTGGCAGTTGTCGGCGGGTCGGGATATGTTTACATCTTCGGTAGGAAGACGATGAAAGGGTTGTACGTGGAAAAAGCAGATCCGGAATCTGGAGAGGTATACTGGAGATACACCTTTTCCGACCCCTCTTCTGGAAAAACAACTGTAAAAACGCCTGCTCTTTATGGTGATATCCTGGTTCTTCCAGTGTACGATAGACTTATGGCTGTTAATGTATCCAGTTCACCGGACGATCCGTCCTTTGTGCTCTGGACTTCGTTAATTCTGGGTGAAACTGATGAGGTCGATGTATCTGCACCGGTTATAGGGTCGAACGGGATAGGTTATGTCACATACGTATACGATAATGCTCCGGGGTCAGAGGCGATGGGTGTCATACCGTTCAACGTATCCGATGGGACGGTCTATTACTCGCAAGGCGCTGTTGAACATATCGGCCGACCGTTCCGACCGATCGTTCCGACGCTTAAGAAGGGTATGCTGTTTGCAATCGCTTATGATAAATTGTTCGCATACGCAAATCCCCCTGCATCGCCGTGCACGTGTTCGGTCAGTATCGGAAATTCGTTAGACGAATGTTACGAGATAGGTGATAACATAACCGTTATACCTAAGGTGATTACGAGCCCGTCCTGTTCATGTGATGCCACCGGGCCTTTCGGTCCTGTTCAATCATGTCTCTTCGGTTCGGTACAACTCTACAATTCTACCGGGGACCTGGTTTACACAACAGATTACGTTTACGGAGGTCTTCCTGTCGATATACCTACATCCTCCCTTGACCCTGGTGAGTATACCATCGTTGTAACCGGTAATTTCAGCGATATTTCTTCAGGTACCGTATCCTGCAGTTCTTACACATCTGCATCATTCACAGTTAACCGGACCTGCGGACCCTCTCCTGGACCCGTTCCAATCCCTATAACGAACTGCACGGTAATAAACAGTCCCGGTGAATATTATCTTGCTAACGATATAACTGTCACGGGTACGTTGTCGGGTCTTGCTCCGCCTTCAACGCTGGTCGCGGATACGACCACACCCCATCTCTACCGATTTATGAGTCATTATCCGAACCCTGTATTCTGTTGCATTCTTGTCAACACTTCCGATGTATCGATAGACATGAACGGTAAACATCTGGTAGCTGACGGATTGGCGTTGAGCAGTATGCTTTACGAATCCGGCGGGATATGCGGACGTCACGTGTCCGATGTCGAACTGTACAATGGGTCGGTATCTGAATTTGATAGGGGTGTAGTATTCGTCCACGGGTCGAACATTTCCGTATATAACATGTCTATCGAGGGTTCGGACGATCTTGCCTACGGTTTAGAAGTTCCCGGTGGCGGTGATTGCAAGACGACAGCGGTCTCCATAACCGATGTGACGGATGCACTGTTGAAAGACCTGAGAACTGTTAAGTACCGCGCAGGTTTACAGATTGTGTCCTCTTCAAACGTGACTGTTCATAACACTACCCATGTCACAGATACCTATGGTATGGAGTTGGGATGTTCGTTACTCGGTAATAGACCGAATCGTGATGTCCTTGTCAATAGTTCCGTGTTCAGCGATTGTATGTCCGGGATCCATGTCGCATCTGCGAACAACGTTTCAATAACAGAATCTTTGTTTGACAGAGACCGTGCCATGGGCATTGAACTGTACACCGCTTCGTCTAACATCAGTATAACCGACAACGTCTTCTATAAAGTCAACGTAGATTCTCCCGATGTCACAGCCGATTACGGTGCAATCGTGTTCCGGTACATTAACAATCTTACCGGTAAAACGATTATAAAGAACAATCTGTTCCTGAACAATTCTCGCGCCATATATTTCGAGTCCGGTTGGAACCGAAATAAACAGTACCATGAGATACTGGTTTCTGATAACAACATAACTAGAAGTTCTGTAGCGGGTATAGAACTCCGTTCCTTGAACTATGTCAATTCGATCAGGTTTGAGGATAACAATATCTCAAACAACGAAAGGGGTGTATGGTTACATCCGCCGATACCGGCAGGTGCTGGATATCCGAGGGTGAAGTATATTTCCTTTGGTACGTTCAACACGACCGGATGGACAGGTGTTCTTTTTGTAGTTAACATTACTGATCCTTCTAATCCGGTAGGTAACGCAGAGCTTGTGCTACCGTCCTGTTCGTCTTCGCCCTTGGGGTTGCGTTTGGAGTCTTTCTATTCCAATAAGTATGGGATCGTTGACCTATCGAGGGCTGATTCGTGTTATCCGCCCGGTAGGGTCGAGTTACCTGTTTTCGTTCAAGGATGTCAACCCAGATCAGGTATATCGCCGAATGTAAAGGTTAATTTGAAGGTTCTGGACGAGAACTTCCGCCGAGTGACTAGGAACACCACAACTTACACGAGTTATTCTCTACGTACCCGTTCCAGTGTTAACATTAGTTTGACTTCAGAAGGGAGGTACTATGTGATAGGGAGCGTTGACTGCGAATATCCGACAATGCCAACTTTGAACGAGCGTTACGATTTCTTCCCGTTCACGTTTGTCGTCAGTAACAGTTGTCCCAGTCCGAGGTTTGCGTTTTCTGTCTATCCGATGTATTCAAACATGAACACTACTTTGCCTTGTCTGTGGATGGACAGCAATATATCCGACTTCGGATTCGTGATTCGTGTCAACGGTAGTGTACCGTCTTCCTACATATGGAGAGGTGTGAATGTAGATGTTAAACCCGTTCCAATACGTAGTTACATGAGGTACGGTGGTGTGAGCAGAACCGTGGACGTTTCCGGTTACAGATACAACCTCTCCTTTAACGGAGATTACGTCTGTTTCAACACCGTAGCAGATGTTCAGGATGATGTAATGTACGCGCCTGAACCGGGGGTCCGTGGCGTAACTGTGTTTACTGATGTCACCTGCTCACCGTCGAAGTCGCAGTCTTCAACCGTTTCATCGGTGTGTTCGTATACCTGCCCTTCCCATTCCCCGCCTTGTGTCTGCGATTTAGATATAACTGGTGTCGAACCCACGTCCGCAACAACTACTGGTGTCACCAACGATACTAACATAACTGTGTATTATGAACTCGAATATTCTGGTAGTTGCCCGAGCTATTCTTGCGATAGCATCGGTTACATTGTGTCAGGCCCTGTAGGTTCCTCGAGTCCCATAATAATACTTAATTCATCCTCACCCTCTATGCCCGGTCCGATCTCATCTGGATGCGATGCATCGTCGGGCTTGGTTACCGGTAACTTTACGTTCGCGTTCAAGTGCGGTCACCCGGCAGGTAATTATACGGTTACCGTTTTCGGTCCGAGCGGATGCGGTAGGGACACAGCACATGTGAACTATACCGGATGTTCGGTATGCGCTCATCTGAACGAAAACTGTGATACGGTACCGTGCTG
>JAGGXE010000010.1 GCA_021163225.1 Candidatus Micrarchaeota archaeon
AGATTATCTTGAAGAACTTTCTAAAAAGGAAGGAGTTAAAAATATTTTTGGGTTATATGTCATAGGCAAGGGTGATGTCCAACCTCTGATTGAGCAAATATTAGGAAGCAAATACAAAGATAGAATGCGTTTAATTCTCTATGACGACTTGATGGAAGTTATAACTCTAAAAGAAGAATTAGAACCAGTAATAGGGGAGAAACAAGCGATAGAGAAAGTTCAAAATCTTCTTCTACCCATTGAAAGTATCAACATTGGAAATATAGTGAGACTAATAGTGGAGATAGCTACCACTAAATCAACAGCTGTTGAGGAACAAGTTGAGGAAAAGGAGGAAAAAGAAGCCGCTGAAGGGGAAGAAGAGCCATGGACAAAAGCCGAACTTCTTTCATATTTAAAGGATGCAACACCTTATCAACGGATACTCTTAGCAGCCTTAGTACAGGTTGATAAAGAACCAGCAACAAGTAAACAGGTGACCTTCTTGATGAACGAGATTGCGAAAAGAAGACCTTCTGAAGGAATCGATAAAAAAATAACCGGTAGAGATATTGCTGGGGCACGAGGAGGTCTGAAAATGAGAAGAAAACCATTAAACAAAGAGGACATTATAGAAAGTTCTTGGAGTCATGCAAAAAGAGATTACATATACAAAATAAAGGACGATTACAAACAAATAATTATTGATTGGGTAAAAGGTGAAAAACTATGGATAAAAGAAGAAATAGGATAAGTTCTTTTGGTGACTTCCCAGTGTACGTACGGTTACAGTGCTTCGTTTCTTCGCCCAATTTTCGCAAGGCAAAACTTCGTGGTGTGTTCGGCGAACGTTATACTGGACAATAAATTAAACAGAAGCGTCTCCAAAAAAGTTTATAAATCTTCGATACGTTTTCAACTCCATGATACCCTATTTTGTAAACGTCGGTATAGCGGTTCTGGGTACTGGCATATCTGCTTACTACGACATTCGTAACAACCGTAATATACCAAGTGTTCTGTTGTACTTGTTCCTGGGGATCTCGGCAGTGTTGGCGTTCTTCACAAGTTCTGAGCCGGGTTTAACGTTCGCTACTGCGGCGGTACTGTTTCTTGCAGGTTATACGTTCTATCGGTTGGGGCATATCGGTGAGGCGGACGTTTACGTAATCTCCTCTCTGGCACTTTTGTTGCCCAGGTCACCTGTAGAACCTTACGGTTATGTTCCTTTCGTGTTTACCGTACTTGTGCTTGCCGGGATAGTGTTCTCAGGTTACGCTGCATCTGTGTACCTCCCCGCCGCCATGAAACGTAAGAAGAGGTTATCGTGGAGGGAACTGTCGGCAATAGCGTTACTGATCGGGTTGTTGTGCGTAACAGTGTACATGCTCAATGTGATGGGTATGTTCACTGTCTGGTACTACCTCATCTTTGCGTATTTCATGGCATTGGCCATCCTGTTCATGGTTTACAAGAATGAGATCAAACAATCGATGATGGAAGTGATCCCTGTTTCAAGGATCGAAGACGGGGATGTGATAGCCGTCGAGACGTTGGACAGGGAATACGTTGAGAAGAACAAGATACCCCGTGTTTTCAAACAGTCTGACCTGAACAAACTCAAGAAAGCGGGAATCAGAAAATTACCTGTTTATACCAAGTTACCTCCATTCCTCCCCTTCGTGTTCATCGGCCTTTTGATCTCCCTTTACACGGGCGACCTTTTCATGCATCTCATCAATATCTATGTGTACATATAACCCAACAACATACCTATGAGCGCGCATACGATGTTTGTGGTCATCTTGTTACCTATCCCTCTTTCTTCCAAAACCCCTACAACGCTGTCAACCAAACTGCCTATCCATCCGATAACCCCTATGACCACTGCATCGTACAAACTGATGTTGAGAAGTGCCGTGCCCGTTAATCCTATCGCGAGCGCACCAACGAACGACATGAACGTGCCGAACGGACTGACCGCACCGCTTGTACCTGGTTTGGTCTTCTTTAACGTCAGTAGGTCTATAGGTTCCTCTCCCAGGACACCGAGTTCAGAGGCGAACTTGTCGGAAGTGACGGCTGCAACCGCACCGAGGTATGCGTAAGGTGATACAAACGCTGCTATCAGAGGTACCAATCCGTTGGACACTACGTTCTCCCAACTTCTTTCATGTTCGTAGATACCCATAGATTTCTTTTCATAGTACCCGTATTTTGTAACCATTACACTTAGAAGCAGGAATATGAGTAAGATGACGAAGTATACTGGACTGATGTAGACCAATAACCCTCCTATCGCAAGTGCTACAACTATACCTTGCGGGTCTAATAGAAGCACATGTCTTATTCTTGAAGAGACCGTTTTAGGCGTCATAAACGTTTTCCCCCTTACGCGATACATCCGTATGCATTATCGAATTCATCTGCATTCTATCTTGTTGTCTGTTATATAGAATTTTCGGTCGGTGAACTGTTCTATTACCCATGCATGCGTCTTAGCATGTTGAGTGATCTCCGATGTTATTATCTTCGATCTCTCCTCTGCAAGAGCCATGTACAACATGACTTGGTCAGCAGTGTGTTTATCTACCGGATACATCTTCTCTCTTTCGTATTCTTTGCAGACTTCTTCGGCCACCTCTTCTGCAGGTTTACCTTTTCTTCCCAAAGAATGGATACCCAACCCAAACCTGTGGAATATCACAGCGTTACCCGGCGATAATGAGTCAACACGGTTTATTTTAATGTTTGCGTCAGGGTAATGTTTTAATATTACTGCCCGCTCACGTTTTGCAACATGCTCGGGTAACCCGCCTATGATTATGGATACGTTTGTTTTCTCCTCTATCGGTCTATCTAAAATTATCCCTTTAAGCTCTTTAACAGGTTCTATGACCGATGTGATCCTACCGCCTCCCCTTGGGTAGAACCCGTACCTGAGTATTCTTGGTTCCACATGCGCACCCATCATCTCCAGCACGGGTAGAAATGCGTACGCGTATTCTTCATATGTTGGACTGAAGGGCACATGCGTACCCCCTTCCACGGTTATGTTTGACCTTCTACCTGCAAACAAAAGGGCTGGTAATGCCGCCTGTGTGAGCAGTACCGTCGAACCGGCTGTTTTGATATCAAAATGATAACTCCCCGGTCTAACCGTTCCCGGTCTGAACACTACCTCCTCACTACCTAGAGAGACCCCTTCGACATCGGCGTTGCTGACCTGTTTCAATGTTCTGACCACAGCCAGATGTTGCATCTGTAACCCTTTCTTAGGTCTGTTCTTACGGATATTGTAAATCCTGACCGGTTGACCGGTCATCACGCTCATTGACAACGCGGTTCTGAGTATCTGTCCCCCTCCTTCACCGTACGACCCGTCTATCTCTATCATAAAAATTACCTTTCATTCTATCTGAAATTAAACCTTTTCTGTACGGATGCTTGGGACAGAGAAGAAGGCCAGCACGTTACCGTGCTGGCGAGGCGACCAATTTTCCCACCGATTCCGACAGAAATCGCAATTTTATATAGAACGTTACCTTATTTAAACCTTTTGTTACATAAAACTTGAATGATGAACAACAACAGCGTTGAGGGTAATCCATCCGCAGTGCTTGAGGACCTCGAGAAGAAGAAAGGGGAACTTATCGAGGAAGCTAAGAAGGTTAACAGTAGGCTGAAGTATAAGGAGATGGAACTGAAGGCTATCGAACCCTTTGTCAAACAGACGGAAGACGTTAATCCCGAGCCTGTGAAAAGACGGTTGAGAAGGTTAGAGTTCAAGATCTCCACTCAGGCGTTCACTCCTAAGAAGGAGAAGGAATTGTTGAAACGTTTGAAAACGCTTGAGAAGGAGGCAGAGTTTGTTCTTAAGGTGGAACGTGCCCGAAAGAAGAAGGCCCTTATAGAGAAGGACCTTGAAGAACTCAGAAAGAAAAAAGAGGAACTCGACAAACAGCTCAGCGAGATCCGTGAACAGATAAAAGAGATGCGTAAGAGGATAAAAGAGGAGAAAAAGGCCAAGGCCGTAATGCCCGTGTCCGCTTCTGAGGAAGCGTACTTCTCGTTGGAGGATGTGGTAGAGATAAAACGCAAGAACAAAAAGGATTGATCTGCTTATCTTAATCTGTGAAGAAAGCGTTCAACGTGTGCTGTTTTCCCAAACCTTTCAATTCATCTTTTGTGAACCCTAATTCTTTAAGTATTTTGTACACGGCAGGTATTATCTGATTATCTATGTAATAGTTGGGGTCGTAATCGTTTGCGTATTCGGCAAGTTCTGCCTTGTCAGAGATGGATTTGCCCTTCCTGGTGATCACGTAGCCGATCACGCTCCCTTCTTTGATGTCCAAACCCCGTTCTATACCCTTCCGCGCCGCCGAGAGTTCTGGAGATTTTACAGTGTAACTCTTCGGGTTTCTCTGTATCTGCGTGTATATTACAAGGTCTCTGATCGGAACCTCGCCCTTCCTCAGTTTGTTAACTGTTTCCTTTACTATTCTCACTGCTTTCTTAGGGTCGCCTTCCTTCAGTATGGCTTTCAAAACGTTCATCTGTGTTCTCTTTGCAATCTCGGACCAGTCCCGTCTAACCAGTTCGAACCCTCTTATCTTGATCCTTCCCTGTTCATCTATCAATGCGTACTTCTTCTTCGCACCTTTTTCCGAGTTCTCTGAACCTCTTTTTGAAACAAACACACCCCTCGGATAGAACCCTTCGAGTTCGAGTTCCATCTTACCGGGTAAACTTTTGTTGACCTCTTCCATGAACCTCAACGCGTCCTCTTTGGATCTGTCACCCAGCAACAGGAACACGCTGTCCGTATCCGAATACAGCACTCTGAAACCCATGTCTTCGGCCTTTTTGATCGTTTCCTTGATATAGTATCTGCCCCATGCAGTAACGCTTGCACCGCATTCCCTACAATACCATCTCGAACGTGGATAGGCCAGATACCCGTAGAAACTGTTTGCGATGATCTTGTATGCTTGAGACCGTGCGTACAACCGTGCATATTCCTCGGTGTCAGGGTCGAGTTTCTTCAATCGTTTCTTTATCTCTATCCTCCTATCCAACAACATCTCTAAAACGGTCGGTATCAACCCCCTCCTCTTTTTACAGAATTTGTGTCCGATGGGACTGACGAACGCTTCTTCATCGTCGCAACATTCACAGTTAAGCGTAGCCGGGTCCACGTTGTGGGATATGATAATGCTCGGGTACAATCCTCTGAAATCGAACACCACGATGTCCTTGTAGATACCCGGCTCGGGCATCTTCACGTACGCGCCCTGTATCGGATTAGCCATCCTTATTCTTACAGTTGATTCGTCCGGAATGTTCGGTACTATCTCACCCCGAAGTTGCGAGTAATACATGAGTAGTGATTCGACCAGTCTTCCGGTGGTTGACCTGGCTGTCTCGGGTAACGTTTGCCTGGCCAGTTTGCTCAGTTCTATCTCCAGGGGGAGGATCTTTTCACCTATGTAAAGAGCCGCCCGCGAATCTTCGACATTGTATCTTGCAAGGTCTTCCCTTGATCTGTCGTCCTCCCACGCCTTCCAGATGTCGTGTCTGTTTACCGTATCTTTAGATTCGAGTTCTCCCCCGCCGCTGAACTCTCTGTACGCAGATTTGAGCGTCAACCGTGTGAACCTTGCCGCACCGACAGTGTTGAGGAACCGGACGGCTTCGTACACATCGAGATACGTGCGTCCCGGTATCCGAACGGTTACACTGGACCCTTTCCTAACAACCATCAAATCCGGAGATATATCTTTGTCATCTGACCGTCCCAAGGAGAGCGTTATCCCTTTGACCTTGGCACGTTTGTACATGTACGGAAAATCGAACTTCTCTATGTTGTACCCTATGAGCACGTCAGGGTCTATCTGCGAAACGATGTGAGCGAACCTGTTCAACATCTCTTTCTCGTCAGCAGTTTCTTTGACGAACGGCAGATTTATCTCTCTGTAGGTTATGACACCGTTTTTATCGCTAGAGGTACCTTCTTTCGAAGGGTCTGTGGCATAACTTATCATTATTATCGGATCCCTTCGGTAATCGGGTACGCCCTGCGGATTGTAGACCTCGATGTCAAAAGCGGCCAGTTTGAGTTTGGGCGTGATGTCAGAGATCCGTTCGACTTCATCAGCCTTTCGCCCCTTGACGGTTACCCTTACCTTTGTAAACGGTTGAATATCTTTATCTATCATAAACCTTTTTATGTAAGGTATCTTAGCCTCGTAAACCGGATAATCGCCCAATATGTTTCTGAGAGCCGGCACCTGACTTGGATGATAACACACTATCTTGTACAGGGTAACCGGTTTGCCCACAAAGGTCCTGGTAACTTTCTCCACGTCTTTGACTTCGATCCGTTCCCCCCTATGGTCCAGTAGGGACTCTCTCAGTTGTTCGGCTAACCTGTCGGGAATGTCTGCGTAGAAGTAGGGGTCAAAGGGAACCAGTACTGAACGTAATCGATTATCTTCGCCTTTAAGCATCAGAACCCCGTAGGATTGGCGTTCGTTTTCATCGTAATACGATTCAACATCTATGATTGTTCCTACAATCTCTTCCTCCAGTCCCTTTGCTTCTGTTGTTCTTTCCGTCATAAACAATACACCTGTAATCAAAGAGTCCTCTTTTTTCCTTTTACCCGATAATATACGTATAAAACTGCTTAAAACTGCTTGGGATACAGAAACTATTTAAAATCTATGGTTTTAAATACCTTCATAGGAGAAGATTTTGGTTGGCAGATAGAGAAAGTATTAAAAAATGTTTTACCATAATATATAACGTAATGGGAGGGTGGTCACGTGCCAAGGAAGAAGGCGTTTGAATTGTCACCTATAAATGAAGACGAATTGATTAGGAAGATCAGAAGTATCGATATAGATATGCTTAAACAGAAGCGAGCAGCTGAAGAGAAGGCTCTGAGTAAGAAGGTGGCCAACATACTCAAGACTGTTCAAAAGTATTATGATGCAAAACGTCTCACCCGTGACAAACGGTTGTCTTTAGGTCTCTACACCTTGGAAGAGGCTTACGACATAATCCGAAAGAACGGTATACCTATATCCTTCCGTGCCTTCTGCGGCCGCGTCGAACGTAAGAGTATCCCTTCTGTGAAGATCGGCAGGAAACGGTATATCCCGGAACCTGTTCTTTCAGATTGGATAGGTTTACATAGAGATTATTACACTGTACGTCAGGCGTACGAACAACTGAAGAAACATCTCAAACTTAATTACCGCGCATTTGTTGGCAGGATCGAGAAACAATCTATACCTTCCCTTAAGATAGGTACGCAGAGATGGGTGCCTAAGGATGTAGTTGAGAGTCTGATAAGACTTTCAAAGGATTACTACGATGTCTCGGGAGCTCTAAAGGTCTTGCGAAAGAATAAGATAAGGATTCGGAGGAACACGTTTGAACGTCGTTTGGACCGTGGTCGTATTCCGCATATAAAAGTCGGTGGAAGAAGGTACATTCATAAGGATACCTTGAATGAACTTATCCAGATCGAAAAGGCACGTCAATCAAAGAAGAAATGAAATCATGAATCGTACCTTTGGCCGTGCACTTCTACCCTCCCATTATCTTTTTTTATTATCTCTCTTTAAACCGCAGTCCTTTGAACAATCTATATGTTGAACCCTTCCAGGTTACCTCCTTTTAACATCCTTCCCAACCTACCCCGTAGGGCTCTGTTTTTCTTGACGGATTCGAGCATCTTCTTAGTTCTTTCAAACTGTTTGATCAGGTCCCTGACCTCTTCAACACGGACGCCGGCACCTCTGGCTATCCTTTCCTGTCTGCTTCTGCTTTTCTTAACCAGTACATAATCGTTCCTTTCTTCTTCAGTCATCGAGTTTATTATAGCCTCATACCGTTTCAGTTTTTCTTCGCTCTCTTCGATCGCATCTTTCGGTAGGTCGTGCAATCCCATCATCGAGAGGACTTTTCCTAAGGGACCCATCTTCTTTGCAGCTTTGAGTTGCTGATAGAACGTCTTTAGAGTGAGTTTCTCTTCGGTCAACTCGGGACCGACCTCTTTTTCAACCTCTTTAACCTTCTCTATCAGGGCTTCGAGGTCAGGGAACCCTAAGAGTCTTCCTACGAACCTTCTCGAATCAAAGGGTTCGATGTCCTCGATACGTTCGCCGTGACCGATGAATGCTACCTTAACACCGGTTGCGGCGACGGCGCTTAACGCGCCGCCCCCTTTAGCACTACCGTCTATCTTCGTAACTATTACTCCTGTGATCCCGATCGCCTTGTTGAACTCCTCCGCCTGTTTACCTGCACTCTGTCCTATGTCCGCACTTATAACAAGATATTTTTCATCCGGTTTAAACGCATCAGCAATCTTTCTGAGTTCGTCTATCAACGCATCATCGAAAGCGTTTCTTCCGGCAGAATCCAGGATGAGAACCTCCTCCCGTGCCTTTTCCAGAGCGTACTTTACTATCTTTTCGACATCGGTCTCTCCTTTGATACCGTACATCGGTACGTTGATCTTTTTGGCGAGTTGTTCCAGTTGTTCGTAAGCGGCAGGTCTATCAACATCGCACGCGATCATCGCTGTGGACAGACCTTTCTTCTTAAAATAGTATGCAAGTTTTGCAACGGTTGTCGTTTTACCTGATCCGTATAACCCCAACAGCATGATCCTCTGTTTCTTCAACCGTGGTTCATACCGTTCTCCCAAGAGTTCGGCAAGTTCGTCATACACGACTTTGATCACGTGTTCTCTAACGGTCAACCCCTTCAACTGTTTCGTGTCTAATGCCTTCTCCTGTATCCTTTTAGAAAGTTCCTTTACAAGACGGACGTTTACGTCTGATGAGATGAGAACTCTCTGCAGTTCTTTAACGATCTCTTTAACCGTTTTTTCATCTATGTACGGTGCTCCGGTTATCCGTGATATAACATTACGTAACCCTTTTCCTAAATCGACCATGTAACTTTTAACACATCTACCAATTTTAAACCTAACTAACCCTTCCGCAAACCGTCTGGAAAATGCCTTTTATTCAGGATTTCCTTTTTTATCAAAACACTTAATCCAAAACTGAGACAAACCAGTATAATGCCGATGCCGCAACCATACTTAAAAGATGTAATAATTCCATAACCATTTTTTATGAAATAACCTGCAAACAAAAGGGATACAAAAATGAATATTCCAACCATGCCTAAGAGAACGACAAACAAATTATTATGCGCACCGGTAAATTGATTGTACTTTTTATCCATCGGCTCTTTTGGGCCTGAGTAATAGAAAATAAAAGCAAAAATAGATAATAATATCCCTGTACCTATAGCAAAGAGGGCGCCAGGGAGGTCTTTCTCAATGAGGGTTGTGCCAAGATAGAGTGTTCCTATTCCGAAGAGAAAAACAATGCATACTGCGATTGTTCTTTGGGTTTTGTAATTCCCAGGAAATAGATACTTGAATATCCGATGGGTACGTGCATCCTTGCCTGATAGAACAACGAGGGACCCAAGTATATACGCAAAAAACACTATCGCAAATAAAACATACAGAATCTCCATCATGACACATTTTGCTTCTTTTTCTTATTTAAAACATACTCCTTACCTAAATATATCAAACCGGACGGTTGATTAACTGTGCTTTTTTAGCATTTTAGAGATTGAACAATGCTAAAGTCATCTTTCTGCAACATATTCGAACATCATCCTGACATATTGGTCTACTTCGTTTCCTATTCCAGGATAGGAGAAATATTGTTCGGTTACCTCATTATGATACCTGCTTAAATACTCTACCAACCCGAGTTGAGAGTATTTAACCGGCATGTTTCTTTCTATAATGTTTTCTACTAGATAATTGATCCCGTGGATATTAACATCTCCCAACCCGACACCACTGACTCCTATGTATTGTGCCTTTAACTTTGAATGTGATTGATACAGAGGTATTGCATATGCGCTGGTACAAGAACCTAACCATACAATTATTCTTCTATCGAGATTCCTTTCTTCAAAGTCATCGACTTTAAGGTAGTTTAAAAGGTTGTACGAATGACCCCTGAATGCGATAATGTCTGAATCTTTCAATGCGTTTTTTGCATACTCTGCTTTATCTCCTATTTCTTTGCGTTTCGGAGAAACAAACTCATATATCAGTTTAATCCCTTTGACGTTTGCGGTTATTCTTGTGCCTTCAAATCCATACTTTTCAAAGTCTTCAGTACTGTATGTTATTCCCTTTAACTTCAGCCAATTTTCAGTTTCTTCTATGCTAAGTGTCTTCCAATCGCTTTCAACAGCGTTTTCATAGTCAAAGATCTGAACAACCTTTATTATACCATCTTTTTTAACAGAAAGCGGGTCGAGCATATTTTGTGTTCTTATCATCTTTGCAACCCTTACACCTTCTGGATCAATATTTTTTAATGTGTTATAATCATGGTCGGAGATCTGGAACAGCAAATATTCCAATGCGTATCTATGTCTTCCCGAAGTTAAACTTATTTTGTTTTCAATTTCTGTTCTTAAGTTTTGAACTAAATTCTTGTATTCTCCTTCATCAAAGTGTTTGGACTGTTCAATAAATTTAGACAGCAAATAATACTTTTTGGGGTTGTAATCTTCTTTTATGACCATTGCAAACATACTATTCATTTTATTTATGAGGTCAGGGTCATCTGAAAATAGTGCGAGCTCATTATACAAAAGTATTCTCTGATAAAAATTATAACTCAGATTTTTGAACAACTCCTTATCAGGTATATTTTCAGAGAGATATTCTGTGACCTTTTTTTCTCCACATAATGTTTTCAGTCGGTTTAATACCATCTTATTCGATGTGGTTAACATCAGTTCAGGGTCGCTTACTGCTAACGCGATCACTTCTTCTTCAGATAACTGGTTAACATACATCCTAGCATTATACATTTTATGATTATAGACGTATCTATCTAATCTCTCACCCATACCCCTTGCAATGTCGTTGATCAGTCCCTCGCAATCCCTACAATTTAAAAGCCTCTGTAATATCATTTTTCTGAATTCTCTATACTTCCCTCCTTGCTGATTTCCTATTATTCGCAGTACATCTTTCGAACGTTTCCATAGCGTATCATTTCCATAATTGTCAAGTAGTCTTTTAACATGTTCTTTTTTAATCTTCTCAGGATGGTATATAGCGATTTGTTCCATTATGGTGAGTGAAGTAAGGTTGTTTATTTCACTTATTGTATCTATCAATAAATCGATATTTTTACCTGACATCTCCATCTTGTTCAATTTTTCATATACTATTTGAGCAACATTATTGCTGACCTTCTCATCTTGAAGTATTTCATTGTTTCTTTTTATTAAATCAATTAGGTCTTTCATTTGTTCATCTCTTATTGATTCTTCTATCTTTGGCACATCAATATCTATTTTTAAAATTTTTCCGAGTAGTTTTGATGCATTCTCATTTTCTAATGCTAGGTGAATCAAGCCCAAAGAAACTAATTCAGGATATAATCTGTGATCTATGCCTTTCAGTACTTCATAGAATTCGTCAAAATTTTCGAACATCTTTTTTATAACTTCTTTTCGAACATCTTGGTTATTTAAAGTTACCATAGCGTCAAAGATTCTGTTGATCATACTACGTTCCTTTTTATCAGTTTTGGAATTTCTTACATGTAATAGGTCATCGAGATACGGAACCAATAGTTTTCCTTTACCCTTTTCTACTGTTGAAATCAAGACGCTTACCCCTCTCCAAAAAGTTTCATGATTACAATTTTCGATTACATCGATAACTGTAGAAATAGTATCTTCATTTATCAAACCAGGTTCATGTTTTGCAATCAGTATTAGATACTCTAATGCTTTGTTGATTTTATATTGGTCTTTTTCCGTTTTTAAAATATAATTTATGTTTCTTACGTCCTCTTGTGTCAGTGTATTCCACTCATTATTTTTTCTGGCCAATTCAACTCGTTGTAAGGTCAGCTTTATATCTGTATCTTTAACGTTTTTTGAAAATTTAATCTCTCCAACGTGCGTTTTATCAACCTTTTTAGTTTTGATTTCTGGCATTCCATCACCAATTCATGGGTTTACTCAGATATTGTTTCTAACATCAAAATTTTAAGGATTATTTACTTTCTCTGTATTTCAAATAAACCTCTAACATATCTTCATCTTTTCCAGGATAAGTAATATCTTTTATTCCTTTCAACTCTGTTTCGGTGAACGGTATCAGTTTATCATTCAAGAGTATCGTGTTGAGTATTGATTCAATTATACGAATATTTCTATTCCCGTATCCCACATTTATGTTTGCAATATAGTATATGTCTGGCGCGTTTGCTTTGAAATCAGGTATGCTACTCACACTATAACATGATCCGAAGAACATGATAGCACCTGATTGTGCGGATAGAAGAACGGTAGGGGTAAAGTACATATTCTGATTTGCGATATCACCACGGTATGCTATGAGGTCAGCATCCCTGATAACCTTTTTCACATACTCCTTCAAGTCTCCCTTAACATTACCACTCCTGGGACGATGAAACTCAAGGACTATTTTTAAGTTGTCTACATTTGCCGTAAGAGTAATCTTCTCCCAATTGTTAGAGTGAGTAGTCGTCTTTTGGATACCGGTTATCTTTACCTTACCTTTCAGGTCCTTACCGAGATCACCATATCTCAGATAACTTTCAAACCTCTTTATACTGGCATGGAACCAATTCTCACGATTACTCGGCCAATGATCAAAAATCTGGACAACCTTGATCACATTATCTTTTTTCAACCTCGTAGGGTTCAAACAGAGTTCTTGTTTAATCTTCTCTATCGCTTCTGCTGATTCGGTGTTTATAGGTTGTCCTGTGATTTGGTAGTATAAGAATTCCTTCATCAAATCAGGTTTTGAGGTGGTTGTGGTCATACTGTTTTTGATTTTATCTGATAACTTACGTTTATCTATGAACGGCCCTCTATATTCAGAAAAGAAACGTATGACTAAAAGAAGGTCATGTTCATCGTTTGATACTGCCAAGTTTGTTATCACGTCTTCAAGTCCGTCAAGATGATGGTTGTTCAACGCTGCGAGGAGACAAACGTTCTTGTTGATGTATTCCTTAAATTTACTGTCTAACGTTTGTGTGTTTACCCATTCAACTGGATCTTTACCGTCTGATAAATCTAATACCTTCAACCATACGAGTTTCTGTATTTCAGGTGGGAAGGTTGTCGGGTCAAGAGTTAGTAAGGCGAGAACTTCTATATTACTCAATCTTCCTATCTCATGTGCGATCTCACTCTTCTTTTTCATCTTAATATTTTCTAACCATTGGTTGCATATCTCCTTAACCAAGTTTAATCTATCTGAGAAGTGGGTCTCTGTTTGGTTTGTGTTTACTGTTTCCTTTTTTACTGTAGTATTCTTTGTGTTGAGCGAATCAGCCAATACCGGTTGCCCAGCAAATCCAGAGGATATATTTGCAAGCACGATCAGACTAGTTAACAGTTTCTTGGGTTTCATTACCATAATAATATTTGGACAACCTTTCTTTATAATTTTTGTGTTAATATATAGTAATATGTATTTGATGTTACTGTGATCGGGTGAATACTAGGATGAAAAAGTTTGAGGGTAGTTCTGTCTTGAGGCAAAATTTTTAACTTTCGATACAGAATTGATAAGAATATTATGCATTTAATCCACAATTCAAGATTTATATACTCTAACTCCTAAACATATAGTCATCAAAAATGAATATATCAAGAAAAACTTAAGGTGAGATTGTGAAGGTAAAGATGAGAACTAAACCTTCTGAACACGAACACAAGGGGTTAATTGATTTGAATGTGATCCCCGTCCCTATCACATCAAAACACCTACGCAGCGAGATCAACGACCCCGAGAAGTTAATCCCCCCGTACGATAAAAATCCGCTCTACAATCCTAAGATGAGTTATCTACTGGAGACACATACTCTCTCAACATTAAAGGATGAAGGTTATCTTAACGATAGGGATGACGTGTTCCAGTACATCAACCGCATGAAAGACTTTCTCAACCTTAAACCAGTCCATAACAAAACAGATTGGAATAAACTGGTCTCATATCTCTCTAAGATCCCGAGGAAGGAGTTCAACCTCCAGGACATACTGGACATCAACCAGCGAGCGGTAGATACTATACTGAACACGTATAAACCTGTTAAATACCTGGAGGATGGTTCTGAGAACCCAATATACTATTTAGACGGAAACATGTTAACCACGTTCATGACGTACGAATCCGTACCTAAGGGTACCAGACGTATAGGACCTAAGGGGAAGAGGTTCTACATATACTACACCCCAAAGGCGAGGATCGAGTTGTTAGACATGATGTTGCGGGAAGGGTATGATCCAAGGTTTCTACCCTCTCTTAACGATCGTGTGATCTCGGTTGGTGCCTTCCAGTTCCGTAGGAGTAATTATTACGTGTTACAGAAGAAGTATCCAGAGTTATTTCAAAAATCCTATGAGGAGATGATCACTTCCCTAGAAGGTCAAGCCCTGATGACAGCAGCCCTACTCTACGATAACATGATATACTTTGTCAAGAACATATACTCAAAATCTGATCAGATCAAGAGGTTGTTCAAAACCGCATCTGTCCACGAGAAACGTGAGTTCTTGGTATCTGTTTTGGCGGCGATGTATAACTCGGGACCTACCGACGTCCGTAAGGTTATGGAAAAGGTTTTAACCAAGGACCATACCTCACTCTCAGAATTACGTATTGATTTCATAAAAACACTCGCCGAATCAGGTGGGAAGATCAGTGCACCCTACTCTGAATACGTGGGAGCCTTGTATTTTGAGGTGGAACGGGTTAACTCTGAGGAAGAAAGATTACGCGATGTCATCAGTTTAGAACCGATCCTCAAACCCAGGATTGAAGACACGTTATCCGAAGGGTTAGCATCCGCACGTGCCGAATCAGACGCCCTCTACATAGATTCATCGGTTGAACGGTCATCCCTCCCAAACATAGAGAGTAGGATACCCGAGTTCCGACCCCGAGAAACACAACCACTATCTAGAGAGGAAAGTAAACCCGTACACCTGCCTGAAGAGAGAGTTCCTGTCGCCAAGATAGGTAGGAGTGGTCGTCTCCTATTACGTAAGAGTTTGGGGACGGAATACTACACATTTACACTACCGACCGATTTCACAGAAGAGGAAATTAAGGTTCTATTAGAGGATCCCAAGGATCTGGATGAGATACACGCTTTTAACCAGGAGAGTTCGATCTCGCCTGGCAAGGTATTCTATGTCCCACGAGATCTAATCAAGGAGGAACTACGTGATGGTCGGTTCGTTGTGATCAGGGTGGACGGTCGGTTAACCCCGGATTCTTTAATACAGATTACTCGTCAATATTGTAAAGGCCCGGTCATTCCGAACAGTAAGATCATCCGGTTCTACTCAAACATCACGGATTGGGATAAGGAACAGAACTATGTGAGGATCCCGGTCGGTCTGCTTAAGAAGAAGTATCTAAAGTAGATTAGATGATTTGTCTAGTGTTTTAAGGTTTAAACACGTCTCTGTTTCAACTAGTTTGTTTCCGATAGGACACAAACTAAAAATCATCCCCCAAAACTTTCGTATTTCTTCAGTCCCCTCTCCCATAACTTATACTCTATCCAGAATATCAGAATGAATCCTAAGAAAACTTCTGATATATAGAGCGGAGACGCGGTCAGTTCCCCTGCGAACGCATGACTAGGAAACACCGACACGAACAACAGCGGATAGAGGATTACGGAGAACAAACCAGTTTTTATCTTATCTATAGGATTACGACATAGAAAGAGTAGACTGTATATGAATTCGTCTACCGCTTCAGCGGTATCGTACCAGTAAAGACCGACGATCAGAATTATGAAGAACAGGGCTGCATGAATGAATACAGAGAATATAAAGAATACTAAGAAAAGCGGAAGGTCAACATCCACATGATACACATGGGGTACCAACCACAACGTCACTAATGATGTTAGGATCCCGGGTGTACTGAGAAGGTCGCCATGACGGAGACAAAGATATCTCAACAGACGGACTGGTTTTGTCATGTAGACGGTCAACCGTTCTTTAAACAACTCTTTTATCCACGGGTCAATCCCTATCACGTATGTGATCTCGCGGGATAACAATCCGATCGTGGATAACAGGATCAACTCCGGATAAGACCACCCATGGAACCCCTCACCGTCGCTCAGCATGAACCAGAACACTATACCGGTAAGTATAGAGGTGAGCGTAGTCAGGAACATGAACACCCATCCTATCCTGTATTCCATGTTTTCTTTGAACCGCACCCGCAACAGACGCAGTATCAACCTGAGGCCCATTCACACACCCCTATTTATCCTACACATCATCCTCCCTGCGACTCAAACCGCTTCCAACCTCTCCTATGTAGCAGGTACCCAAATATGCCCAACATGATAGACCAGAAGAACAGTGTGATACCTCCCATGACCAGGTATGATAGTTCTCCGGTCAACAGGAACTGTATCATGTAATACCTGCGGAATGGAAAAGGTAACCAATCCAACATCTTCTGCGCCCAACCCGGGAATGACGAAAGCGGTACAAGACCTCCGCTCAACGCGTACGCAACCGTTCCGTAGACATGGTTTACCCCCCATACATCGTACATGTAGAACGCTAAACCACCGATTATGTACTCGATGACGAAATCGTAAATTGTGATCAACAGCAGGACGACCGGAAGAAGGATTACCGTGTGCGGTTGGGGAACGAAACCCGTTAATATCATGAGCAGATAACCTGTCAGTATGCTGACCGATGTTTCAACCATCTGATAACCGATAACCTCAGAACCTATGGCGGTAGATAACCGGACCGGTTTAAGAAAATACAGACACCACCCCTGTTTGATGCTACTAGAATATTTTGATTCTACATAGGGCATGACCCTACCCACTACCACGTATTCGGAAAGTAAGAAATACTGTGTTAAATACAGAGCGTCCTCGTGCAACAGATGAGACCACAGGACGGTTAACAGGACGACGAACATCAGATTAAGTGATAACGAGAAGATTAGACGGTATGGGTAGGCATAGTATCTTTTGATACCCCTACGAAGGATGGATATGTACGCGTTCACGGACATGGTCTCACACCCGTTCAATGTTCGCAGTTTACCTCTCCCTGTATATCTCTTTAATGATCTCCTCTAGAGCAGGTTCTGTCACATCCATCTGAGAGAGTTCTACAGAGGAGGTTAACATCTCAAAGAACGCCTTCTGTCGTCTCTTGGATAACCGACCTCTGAAATAGGTCTCGCCCTTCTCAACATCCTTTAACATCTTAACCATTTTATTGAACAATCTCTCATCCTTTACCTCGGTAAATTCAACAACCACATCCTTAAACTTCACATACTTACTCCTAAGCGTATCAACAGGTCCGTCAAACACAACCTTACCCTTACTCAACACGATCACACGTTCGCACAACCGTTCAACATCATCTATATTATGTGTAGTCAGCACGACCGTAACCCCGTCCCTTTTATTAATCTCATGAAGAAATCTATGCACCTTCTCCTTGGCTAATGGGTCTATACCTATGGTAGGTTCGTCTAAGAAGACCAACTCAGGTCTGTGTAAGAACACAACACCCAGTTCGCCCCTCATCCTCTGTCCGAAGGACAGTTTACGTACTGGCATGTGTAGGAGATTTTCCAACTCTAAGAGACGGTTCAACAGTTTCATTCGGTTATCGTAGAAGGTATCGGATAAACCGTAGATATCTTTATACATGAGGAAGGATTCCTCCAACTCAATATCAAATATGAGATTACTCCTGTTCCCGAAGAGTACACCGATCCTCTTCAGATACTCCTTCCTCCTCTTCCAAGGTATTTCGCCGAGACAACTCACCCTACCGCTGGTAGGTGTCAGTATTCCCGAAAGGATCTTAATAGTGGTTGTCTTACCAGACCCGTTCTTACCGAGGAGACCTAAGAACTCACCTTTACCCACGGTAAAAGAGATATCCTCAACTGCCCTGAACACCTCCCAATCCCTGATGAATACATTCTTCACCCTCTGGAAAAGGGTCCTGGGCTTCTTTGGAACGTTGAACTCCTTTACCAGATGCTCGACACGGATCGCATTTCCCATCCGAACCGCCTCTATTCTTCGATGTTGGGATTATGTAGTTTAAAAATCTTCTTCGCTTTTACTTTTCGGTGCTCTTGTGAATATTCTTTGAAAATTAATCCAGCGAGTTGTGGAATGAGATAAGAAGGAAAGTGAAGTAAAAAGGTATGTAGGAAGGAAAATAAGAGTATGAGAAAAGTGAAATATGAAAATGAGAAGATGTGCCCGTAGAAAACTTAATTCCCCAGGCGAATTAACCGGTATTTATTCGCAACCGCAGATTTTTCAGTGGCACGCGTAAAGTTTTTAAAACACTTTGGAAATAAAGTGATAACGGTAGGGCCAGTAGCTTAGCCTGGTTAGAGCGCCGGTCTTATACGACACAGAACGGTACATCTTCACAGAACCGTTCTGACGCGCTCTGAGACAACCGGAGGTCGGGCGTTCGAATCGCCCCTGGCCCATCATCTGACCCATGTAAAGCTATTTTTATGATGAATGGATAGGAAACGTTGTGATGTTTATGAACCGTCGTGATAAACTGTTTCTCAAACGGATTGCCCGTGAACGCGCAGAACTCCTTATCAAATATGCCTTTGAAACGTATCGCGATGATCCGGCGTTGGCGAGGCGCTACACGCGCCTCGCCAAACGCCTGTGCGAACGGTACAACGTCCGTCTCCGCGGATTGCGTCGGTTGTTCTGTCAGAGATGTTTCACGCCATGGATCCCTGACGAAACGGTGGACATCGAACCGAATCCGTATAACGAAAATCTTTTAATCTACAGATGTAAGATATGCGGTTACAAACGGTCCTTTCCGAAACCTTTTGCAGAGCGGGCCGGCGGACCGGAACGGTCCGATAAGACCGATGGATAAACTCGGCAGGGCGGGTGTAACGGTTCGGGATCGAGACGGGAAAAGGGGTGAAGACATGAAGGTTACGCCATGGGAAGTGGAGGGCGAGGTTGATTACGATAAGTTGATAGAAGAGTTCGGGATACAGAAGATCACGGATGAGTTGTTGGACAAGGTTGAACGGTTGACAGGAGAACTTCATTTCATGCTCAGGAGGAGGATATTCTTTGCACATCGTGATTTCGATTGGATACTCAATGAATACGAGAAAGGTAACAAGTTCTATCTGTATACAGGGAGAGGACCTTCCGGTCACACGCATCTCGGCCATCTTCTTCCATGGGTGTTTACCAAATGGTTACAGGATAAGTTCGATGCAGAACTGTATTTCCAGATCACGGATGACGAGAAATATCTGCACCGTAACGACCTGAGTTTAACCGATGTCAAAAGGTACGCTTACGAGAACGTTTTGGACGTGATAGCGGTCGGGTTTGATGAAAACAGGACCAGGATATTCATCGACACCGAGTATGCAAAGACGTTGTACCCACAGGCGATACGTGTGGCCAAACACATTACCTTTTCCACGGCTTCGGCGGTGTTCGGGTTTACACCTTCCACGAACGTTGGATTGAGTTTTTACACGAGTATGCAGTCGGTACCGGCATTCCTCAAATCCGTTGAGGAGGGACGTAACGTGCCCTGTCTGATACCTCATGCCGTTGACCAGGACCCGCATTTTCGGATCGCCCGTGACGTGTTACCCAAGTTAGGTTATTACAAACCCGCATCGGTTCAATGCATATTTTTCCCGGGATTGAAGAAGGGCGGTAAGATGTCTGCCTCAGACCCTGATTCTACGATATTCACTACCGACGACCCTGAAACGGTTAGACGTAAGGTTTACCGCGCGTTCACAGGTGGACGCGATACCGTTGAAGAACAGAAACGGTTGGGCGGACGACCCGAGGTTTGCACGGTGTTTGCCTATTACAGGATGTTCTTCGAACCCGATGACAGAGAACTTAACGAACGGTACCAACGTTGCAAATCCGGCGCGTTGACATGTGGTGAGTGTAAGAGGGAACTTGCCGACCGTATAACACGGTTTCTTGAGGAACATCGGAAGAGACGGGAACGTGCGCGTTTGCTTGTCGACAGGTATTTGGTCAGGGATTGAAAACGGTTGGGCAGTATTCAAAAGCAGACGTTCAGACGGCATCTATGTAAACAACACCGGACTCCTTGTGCACTTCAACGGCCGACCCTTCAACGTTGTCCGCATCGACTTCGCATATCAGTTTATCCGTGTACGCGGTTTCGTTCATGTACACTATTTTGAGGTGCTGGTTTTTTCCGGAGCCTACAACATCTATCGTAACCTTTTCCAAAGGAAACCGTACCGTCTTCCTGCTTCCTTCGCCGAGCACGCAGATCTCGTTAACGGTATCCTCAAGGTCGTTGGCAACCATCATAAGACGCGATGTTCGGACGCTTTCATCTCCGGTGTGTTTGATGTTCATCAAAATACTGAAAGATACAACTAGCATCGAAAAGAAAACGGCAAGGATAATAAGGAATTCCAGAGATGCCTGAGCTTTCATGTATC
>JAGGXE010000011.1 GCA_021163225.1 Candidatus Micrarchaeota archaeon
ATCGAGATGAATAATTTCTGTTTCAACAACGATAGCAGATATGATATATACAACGAAAATAGCAACAACCGCTTCACCAAAAATCAATGTGGACCGAATAGAAAATATGTTAACGGAGAGGTAGGAAGTTGTGAGAACCCATGTTAATTTATGCCTTGCGAATAATCCTTTTAAAAAGTTAGAAAAGGGTTTTTATTGAATCTTTTGACTAACTAAAGAAACAGCAAAAGAAATGATTATTTGTCGTTTGGAAAGGATTAAAAATCATGCATTCATTTATTCTTACATGAAAAGGTTGGTTTGGTTAACGGTAGCATTGTTCATCATCGTCATTGCGTTTTGGATAATCATGCCAAAGGGTTTGAAAACGGTAACAGAAAAAGATGCGCGTCTGTTCGTTCTTGACGACCTGAAACACAGGTATCCGAACGGTTCCTACGAGATATTATCCGTTCGATTGGATACGAACCATACCGGACCAGGAAAACACTACACCGTTAAAGCAAAGGTAACACTGAACCCAGATTCGCCGTGTCCAGAGAGGATACACCTGTATTACGATTATCCTGAACAAGGGTATGTAACGCAACCCCCTGATTACATAACGAAGGATTGCAAGATCTGGGGCGGGCCCGGTGCACCGATCATATACGAGGAGGAGGCGGTGATCGCATCCCATACGTTTCCCGGTACCGACGATGTCCATGATTACATCACTCAGTACAACGCATCTCACGACGTCACACTCGATGAAAAAACAGGGGTCTGGACGGTAACCTGGTACTCCGAACAGGCAGACTATAGGTACATTGTAAAGGTTGCATCCAACGGTACCATCGTCTCTGTCGAACCCGAATTTAACAGTTGAGTGCTGTTTCACAGTTTCCAGAAACGTTTAGTCTTTATGAACTGTTTCTGCGCATTCAATAGGTCGAGTGCAAGATCAGTTTCATCCCTGTGAACCTTTCGGAGAATCTTTTTCGCCGTCTCAATGCCGACACCGTACACGGTCAGCGCGATCAACGCCCTGCGGCCGTACGCCTGAACCAACGGCACACTCATATCAATAAATCTTTTATCCTTATCGTAGAACCTGCCGTTCTTGATAACACCTGCATAACCCACCATCTCACTACCGCATACCGGGCAACGGATCGGTCCGTTCTCATCCAAATCCTTTATCTTGGTCAGCCAGAACTTGTTACAGTAAGTACATTTTAGTTTAACCACGGTATCGAGAATATGATTGAGGAAGGATTCAACGATCTCGCTGTGCGGTTCCGTAGGCATAACGAATTCTCCGCCGTGTATCCTGATCAGTCCCATCTTCGCCCATTCAGACAGGGACCCTGTCCGTTTAACGATTTTGAACTCGCCCCTCCGGATACGTCTGAGCATATCCACCGTTCCGTTGACATCGAAGTAGTCCTTCAACAGAACACGGACGGTTTCCCTGTACACCGGTAACCCGCGCATATATTTGATGAGTTTTTTAGAAACGGTTTCATCCTCTCCTACCATACCGAAGTTCTGCGCTACATGGTTGAACTTGTAAGCGAAAAGTCTGCTCTCTTCCAATCCGTTGACGATAACGGGTAACACATCCTCCGGGTCGGTATTCATAAGAACCTTCTCAACATCCTCAGGGACGAGTGGAGAATTAGTTTGGATAACAACACGATACGGGTCGTGCATCACACGGACACTCCTATCCTTACCTATGATCTGACCGAATAGGGAAGCAAACGTTGCATTGATCAACGAACCGAACGGGAGATGGACAACTGTCAGGTCGGCGTACGATTCGATCACTATCGTTCGGTCGTCTGGCACGATCTCTTCCTCCGGCAGGTCAAGTTTCCCTTTGAAAAACTTTCTCCATCTCGCAAAACCTTTACCGGCAAGTTCTCTGCGCAGCGAGGTTGCGCGCAGCGCAACCTCGCTCGGCACGGGTATCTCTTCACCTTCCCAGTCCGGAAGAGATAGAGAAAAATCGTCACTGGCCTCAACGAGCACTTCATCGCGTGTAATATCTACAACCCGCCAAGGTAACCCTCGGGTTATAAACGTGTCACCGGGGTTCAGTGTAGCGACAAACCCTTCATCTAAGGTGGATACGTACCTGTTACGTTCAACATCACGCACTTTAAACCTCCTGGTCTTGGGTATGGTTGACAGATGGGTATAGTAGTAGATACGTGTTGAAAGCGTCTTATGGAGCGTGTTATCATCCCTGTTTATGTATACGATTCTCTGTTTGGCCAACTGCTCAGCGATCTCGATCAGTTCACCGAAACTGATATCGTACACGGAAGATTTAGAGAACAACGCATGAACCTCCTCAAGTTTAACGGTACCGCGTTCAAGGAGTACTCCGACCAACTGATGCGCTATTACATCGTAAGCATTACGTTCCATCACTGTAGGTTCCATCCATCCCTCTTCCACGAGTTTCACGATGGCCAAAGATTCAAGGGTATCATCGATGTCGCTCACTATAAGGGTACCTTTCGGAACGAGTTCCATGCGGTGACCGCTCCTCCCGACACGTTGTATCAATCGCGACGCTTGACGCGGTGACATGTATTGAATAACATGGTTAACATCGCCGATATCTATACCGAGCTCAAGACTGGACGTTGCTATGAGCGCGTTCACCTTGTTCTTTTTAAACTCGTTCTCGACACGGACACGAACCTGTCTGGCAAGGGAACCGTGATGAACTGCAACGTTTGCCTTCAGCAGTAACAAACGCGAACCTAACGCCTCCGCAACCTGACGGGTATTGACAAAGATCAACGTTTTCCCTTTATCGATGAGTTCCTTAACACGCAACAGTCTACCCATGGCTTCTGGGTCAAGGTCCAACTCTCTTTCTGATCCAGCGGTTTTCACAGGGGATGGATGTTCGACAGTTATCTCCATACTTTTCCTACGGTTGACCTCAACCACCACGGATTGTCTGGGCGGCGGTGACAGGTAACGGAGCGCGATCTCAGGCGTACCTATGGTAGCGCTCAACCCTATCCTCTGCGTCCCACCAGTCAACGCATCCAACCGTTCAAGGGACAACGCTAACTGCATACCGCGTTTGTTATCGATTATACTGTGGAGTTCGTCTATTATCACATGTTTACAGTAGGATAGGGCCAAACGTAACCTCTTAGCCGAAAGCATACCTGTGAACGTCTCGGGTGTAGTGATCATAAGTTGGGGCGGTAACCTACTCTGTCTGGCACGACGCGCCTGAGGAGTGTCACCGTGTCTCACATCGATAGAAATCCCTAACCTGTTCGCCCATTGTTCCAGTCTCTCCATCATGTCCCTGTTTAAACTCCTCAACGGGGTGATGTACAACGCGTTTATCCCTTTGTCGTCCTTTTTCTCCTTGTATTTCAGAAGACGGTCGAACACGGGGATCATCGCAGCCTCTGTCTTACCGAACCCTACAGGAGCCATTATGAGTACGTCTCTGCCGCTAAGCACCGCATCCACAGATCTCTCCTGGAGTTCGTTAAGCCGTCCGAAACGTTCGACGATGACCCGTTCCAATCTTACATCAAGTAGCATCGTTTTATACATTGCTAACATTCAGTATAAAATAGTTGAAGTCCCGCGGGGGAGAGTTGAACTCCCAACCTGCCGGTTACCGAACGACCGCGCGTTTCCCAAGGGAAACGCAATCAGAACTACAGCCGGCCGCTCTACCATTGAGCTACCGCGGGACTTTTCTATTAATGATAGAAACAGTTTAAAATTCTTTTTCTTTAAACGGACGTGTTTGCGGTTGTGTATAGCTCTTGGACCTGAGAACCTTTTCTGAAGTTCATCAGCCAAGTATATGAATTATCCAAAAAATTATAAATTTTTGACCATTAATTATGTCATGGACATGGATGATAAGGATTACGGAACCTTAGTATCCTTCGGAAAACGACAGGGGTTTATTGCCTTATCTGAGTCTATTAAAAGAGATTTTGATGTATCCATTCCTCCAGTAGATGACCGACAAGTGGATCGTATTACAAAGAAAGGTGTTAATGGTAAAGATGTTTACTTGGATATTCAAACAAAAGCTAGACCTAAAGATTGTAAACCTTATGTTGCAGCAAGATTTGCAGCAATGAGAATAAGTCCAAGAGGCAGTTATTTTTCATTTTTATTAGGAACAACTGAATACATACTTGATAATTCCATCAAAAAAAAGCTTGAGTGTTCGCTAAATGAAAACAATTTCAAATTGCTTGAAGAGTTTAGTGGGTGATTTGATGAAAGAAGAAGACCTGTATCCTACAGTAAAAGAATTCCTGGAAGCAAAAGGTTTTTATCCTGTAAAAACTACACCTTCGGTAAAGATAAGAGGTTACAAACCAGATATTGTAGGATTAAAAGGAAAAAAGGTAATATGTGTAGAAGTAAAACTTGATTTTAATGAGAGATCTTTAATGGAAGCAATAACCCAAGCAAAAGTATACATGTTTGGTACGACTCACGTATATGTAGCTTTTCCATTTCCTTCTTGGC
>JAGGXE010000012.1 GCA_021163225.1 Candidatus Micrarchaeota archaeon
ATATTGGTAACCATTTATCATGAATTAAAACGCGGAAGACGTAAACAGTACAGCGGTGGTTAGGTTGGGGTTGTGAGTCGGGATTTTTAAACTTTCTTTGAAGGGTTCGCTCAATTCTTGTTTTGTTTCGATTCTTGTTTCATCTTGTTTGCCATCTCCTGAGCCGTTTCGGTCGGGTAACTATCGATCAGGCACGAGATGCAGAGGTCATTCAACCCTATACCGTTGATCAGGTCTTCTATGTTCAAGAACGCTAACGAGTCAGCACCCAACCACCGGCAAAGTTCATCAGTATCGAATCTGAACGATGCCAACTCTTCGTACGATGAGATGTTTATACCGTAGAAACACGGTGCGATTATCCTCGGTGTAGCGATCCTCAGATGAACCTCCTTTGCACCGAACTCCTTAAGCAACGCCACCAATTTTTTCGCCGTTGTTCCGCGTACAATGCTGTCGTCTATGACAACCAATCTTTTACCTTCTACGTTCTCCCTTACTACATTGAACTTTAATCTAACGTTTTTCTCCCGCATGTTCTGGTGCGGTTGTATGAAGGTTCGTCCTGAATACCTGTCGGGTATCAGCCCTTCCCTGTAAGGTATTCCGCTTTCCTCCGAATATCCTATGCTGTAGGGACGCGACGTGTCCGGCACGGGTATTACGTAATCGGCGTTGACCGGTGCGACCTTTGCCAGAAACCTTCCTATACGCACGCGTGTGGTGTAAACGTTTCTACCCTCTATCACACTGTCCGGTCTCGCAAAGTAAAGCCATTCGAACATGCAATGGTGATGTTGCGTCTCGAACAGGTTTATCATATCGAACCCGTCTTCTCTTACGATGATCACGCTTCCCGGTGGTACGTCACCCTTGACCGGTATCCTCAGCATGTCCAACGATACGGTTTCGCTGGCTACGATGAACGTGTCATCATTGTATCCGTATACGAGTGGACGTATGCCCAAAGGGTCCCTGAAAGCAAACAGTTTATCCTCACCGGTCAACATCACAACCGAGTAGGCACCGTCCAACCGTTTCATCGTGTTTTCAATGGCTCTTATCTCGTTTTTCGTGTTGTAATATTCGTCGACGAATGCGTAAAGTATAGTTTCCGCATCTATGTCTGTATCGAACCCGTACCCTTTTGATTCCAACTCTTCCCTGAGTATTTCGTAATTGGCGATGTTACCGTTATGAGCAAGCGCTATCCCACCGAGCGGATGTTTAACCTCGACAGGTTGCGGAGCATAAGAGGACCCAACCGTCGAATACCTTGTGTGACCTATGGCTGCGTGCCCTTCCGCGAATTCGTAATTCTTTTCCTCTCGGATGGATGACACGGGACCGAACACCTTACATCTGTAGAACTCTCTACCGTTAAACGTCACCAAACCAGCACTGTCCTGACCCCTATGCTGAAGGAAATGTAACGCCGTGAGCGTCAACTCTTTTACGTCCTTCTTATGCTTCGAGAAAACGCCCACAACACCACACGCTTCTTTGAGTGCTCTTTCTTTTCCGCACGTTCGAAGTTTTTTAATCTTGATCATGGCAACACCGTGCAAAACCTAGCACACTGGAGTAATGGTACACATTCTAAGGAGATTAATACCTCCGAACAGTGAAACACCAAAGTAAACCACTATTTATAATAAGAAAAAATAAATTTATAAACAAATCGCATCCAATAAATCACATTCTAAAGATGTCGTTGAGAAGTAGGCAGATACTGTTGAGATGGGGCCGTGAGGTAACCTGGCATCCTACCGGCTTCGGGAGCCGGCAATCCGAGTTCAAACACTCCCTCCGCGAGAGAGTGGGATAAATCTCGGCGGCCCCATTGCAGGGGTTCCCGAGCGGTCAAAGGGGCACGGTTCAGGGCCGTGTGGTGTAGACCTTCAGGGGTTCGAATCCCCTCCCCTGCACATATCTCCGAACGGTGAAAAAGAATCAGAACAGTGTTTGTTCCATCTGTTTCTTTGAAGCGTACGCTTCCGCATCTTTAGCGATCTGTTCCATTCTTTTTTCACGTGCCGAAGCTATTCTATCCCTTATCTGATCAATAGACACCTTACCATCGGGTAACCTCGTTTTAAGTTTGATCACGAACCCGTTCTTATGTCTGCCTACCCTTCCCTCCCTCTGCTTTTTAACGACCGGTGTAGCGGTATGGTCGTAGAAGTACGCGTTGTCTGCATAGAAGTTGAACCCTTCGTAAATCGTGGTCACCAACACGTCAAACTCACCGTTTCTGAACCGTTCAACTATCTCTTTCTGTCTTTTTCTTGTATTCCCCTTCTCCTGACCTAGGAACACGCCCACCTTCCTCCCTGTTACGCGTTCGACTTCTCTGGCAATCACCTTAGCCATTTCTCTATACCTTACGAACACTATGTCTTTCTCGCCTTTCAGTTTAAGTTCATTGAGCAGTAACCTCAGTTTTGGATGTTCCATGTCTGTTTCTATCAGTTTGATGAGATTGTCGATGAACCGTTCCTCACGAAACAGCGAGAATAACGGGATACCAGAATAGTATTTTGATTCGCCGTCTGTCACGGTCATGAGAATCTGTTTGACAAGTGTCAACCTCTCTTTCTGCGATTCTGTGAGGATGGCTTTGTTAGCCAGGTACATCCTGTAGAATGCGTACCACCTTTTCTTTTCCAACTCGTAGAAATCTCTGTTGTTGATCAGGAACTCGATCTGTTCATCCAGTTGATCCGTATCTTCGTAGAATTCAACTTCGTAACCGCATTTAGTTAGATAGTTTGCGTTGATCCGACGGACCTTTTCTAAAAGCCTTGTCTCCCCGTCTGTTCCGACTAACAATCTATCGATGAACGATAGGAAGATCGTTTTACCTTCCGACTCTATGTACTCCCACATCTGTTTCAGAAGACGGTATTCGTACAATCTCCTACTCAATTCCCTTCTCAGTTCTCTGACGTTGACACCTTTGATCCGTGACTTGATATCTTTGATCTCTTCCTCGGACAGGTATCCCCTCCTAACCGTTTCATCGTCTATAAACAGGTTCTCTTTAAAGCAGAGCAACGTTTTTTCCACCTCGGTTTTAAGCATGTTTCTGATGGTTATGAACGGTTCCGGGAGCATAACGTACCACGATTCCTCCATACGCTCAAAACTGTATCTCGTCATTTCTCTTGAATACACCGGTATGACATGGGTTTTGGTTATTCCGAAGGTCTCCAGGATCTCGGTCATCTTCTCGGTTGTCGGTGCCAATGAAGCGCTTAACAATACCCTCTGTATACCCAGACTTTTGCATAAATCGGCTATCTTCACGTAATCGTAGTTGCCCGTTCCGTGGTGCGCTTCGTCGAATATCACCAGTCCGAAGGTTGAGAGGTCAAACCGTCCCTTCGCAATATCGTTTACAACGGTTTGCGGGGTACCGAACACGACATCTGCATCGTGATACACCTTTGCACGTTTTTCACCGGTCTTCTCTCCGGTCACTATACCTGTCTTTACCGTCATCATTCGTCGTATCTCCTTCTCTTCCTGTTGATGGGATAACACTACCTGGGGTGTAAGAAAGAGTACCTTTTTACCCGTGTTTTCTTCCAGAAACTTGTTGATTATCATTGCCGCTATAACGGTTTTCCCAGTCCCCGTGTCGGCAATGATTGCAACATTCTTGTGTGCGATATACTGTTCAACAGCATCCAATTGATATTTCCGTCGATGGATAGTCATCGGTTTTATGTATCTTCCGGACACGTAACCCGGCTTGGTTTCGACACTCTTTCTACGTGCGAGTTCGCGTTCAAACCTCTCCTTTTCTACTATCCATTCCCTCTGTTTACGTTTAACCGTCTTTTCATCGTATCTGTTCACGAGGTCTGGAAACAGTTCTAACTGTACCGGTTTCACAGATTTCATAACATAATTCTGTATTTCCACACTTTTAAACCTTCTCCGTACCGTTTATGAACCTGTGCAGTTTTTCTAAAAACTTCGGTTGTGTTTCCAGGGCTTCCTCTAGCATGGTTATGGAAGCGTCGTAGGTTTCTCTGTCAACAGGGTAGGGATGTCCGTCCTTTCCGCCGTGGGCAAAGGAGTATTTCACAGGGTCGTCCCAATCTATCTCCGTACCGTAGACGAGTTGCGCTATCAGGGCAAGGGCTCTGAGTTTCTTCGGTCCGATACCCCTTTGTAGAAGCAGGTCTTTGAACTCGCAGTTACTCGTTTCCAGACGACGGCGAACGTTGTCCAAAAGAACGACCTCTTTAGACGAGAGCGACAGTTTCCCGTAATCAACGCTGTGATGCCTCGGCATACGAACGAATTTGGGTCCTTCCTTAATATCTCTGTCAACGAGATCTCTCAACCTGTGTTTCGCATATTCTCTTTCGATGACCACATCTATTATGTCCCTCCGTAATTCCGTGTTCTCTTCCGAAACAAGGTTTAACACGTTGTTCTTTCGTATGCTCGATATGATGTTTTCGTCAGGCGCTTCTGTGATGTTCTGTTCGTTGAACCAATGGTACCTTCGTGCATATGCGTTATCCATACCCTGTTGAATGACGCAATAGTTACCGTGCTCATCGAATATGAACGCATGATGATACAACGTGAATCCGTCCTGAACACAGGAGTTATCCACCTTGGCGATCAGTTTACTCTTTTCGACGAATTCTTCCGTTACCCTACCGGGCAACGATAACAGTTCGCCGAAACGGTTTATCTCGTCTGGTGTGTTGAGAGAGGTTTTACCTTTACCCCCGGCCACAACCAAACCGAACTCTTCCGGTTGTTTGTTGATAGCGATTTTGAGTGCGGCTGTCGTGGTCGTGGTAGTACCGCTCGAATGCCAATCGAACCCGAGCACACAGGATAACGCCTGAAACCATAACGGGTCTGCCAACCGTTCCAGAAACGTCTTGGTCCCGTATTCTGTAACGATGTACTTTGTCACCGTACCCGCCAACCTAACCATACGGTTGAACAACCATCTCGGCGCATGACCTGTGTGAAGCGGCAGGTCTGTTACACCTGTTTTTTTCGGATATGCCATCTTTTAACATTTTGGCTTTGCCTCTATAAAATGTTTTTGATTGTCTGATAGAACATGACCACTGCAACCAAAGGAAGGACGATTTTGACCCATAACACA
Organism: Candidatus Micrarchaeota archaeon; assembly: GCA_021163225.1. Classification (NCBI taxonomy): domain Archaea; kingdom Nanobdellati; phylum Microcaldota; species Microcaldota archaeon. Next base: position 5,147 of record JAGGXE010000012.1, read on the forward strand.
ACAATTCTAGCAGTTCTTCTACCGAGCCCGTACCGTTGTAGAAATCTTGCAAAATCTTCCGTGTTCCACAACAACCCGAGCACCGTGATAAGCATTATTACTACCGGTACTGTGAGATTTACGAAGTAATGGTCGTACATCTCGAGACACGGGTGACCGCCGCACCGGAAGTTCATAGGCGTGTATCCGAGTGCTACGGGTAATCCCAGTACGAACAGCAGACACATGATTACGGGGACAACGGTCCTACGTTCGAGTCCGACGATTGTGTGGATGTTGTGGTACAGGTATTCTACGACTGCGATGATCGATGTGATCCCTGCGATGAACAGTATGAAATAGAAAGTTCCGCCTATCACGTGTCCCATGGGCATGGTATTGAATATGTGGGGTAATGTCACGAACGCCAGTTCAGGACCCTCGCCGGGGTTGAGTCCGAAGGCATGCACAGTAGCAAATATCATCATCCCTGCAACGAGCGCTATCGTCAGGTCTGACAGCGACACCGCTAACGCGTCAACAACCGGGTTGGAACGTTTTGAATACGATGCATAGGTGAGCGTTATCCCTACACCTGCGGAAAGAGAGAACGTTACCTGAGCCATGGCCAGCAACCACGTCTGTAAATCTTTCAACGAATCAAAGTTACTGGTGAACATGAATTCTATGCCGTCAGTACCGCCGGGGAGATTGAGCGCATAAACGAGGATGATGACCGTCAGAACGACCATCAACGGTATTAACAGTTTAACAAACCGTTCTATACCGCGTACCCCTAAGGCCACTATGCTTCCCGAGATGATGAGCACCGCTACCATCATCGGTACGGTGAGATAGGACTGTGTGTATTCATCAAGGGTCGGCAGGTTACCGGTCAGGGCAAACAGAGCATAGTTTAACGTCCATCCTACGAGTACTACATAATAACTCATCACGACTATCCCGAACAACAGCGGGAACACGATCAACATCCCTAACCTATGTTTCTTGAGCAGTTGATAGAAAGAGGTTTTGAACCGTTTACCTAGCGACATCTCGAGAAACAGGAGGGGCGCACCGGCGGTTATCAGAAGAACGACGTACGCCACTATAAACCCGCCACCGCCGTGCGCCCCGACGACGTACGGAAACCTCCAGTAATTGCCCAGACCCACCGCCGAACCGACAGTGGCGAGTATGTAACCCAACCGTGTAGACCAACCGTGTGCAGATCTCTTACTCACCACTTTCATTGTTTATCATCTTCTTTGTTACCTTTATAAAAATAACTTATAGCAGTCTGCAAAATAACTAGATAAATAACTAGAACCATTTTAAACCTCAGGATACATATTTGACCCATGGGGTTTTATCAGTTCCCGGTCCGTCACGGTAACCTGCATGCGGTATACCTTCTCGATCCCAAATACAGATTTACTTATTACATGTTCGATAAGGACCCTACCGAGATCTATATCCATTGGACAGGGGATCACGTCAGGTCCCTGGAAGAGGTGTACCGTGAAGGTGTGCAAAGGTTCGGGCAACCGATGTATCATTTCATCATTAACCGGAAGGGTAGGATCTATCAGACGTTGCCCATCAACGTTAAAGGCGTCCATACCAAATATCATGATGACCATTCGTTCGGTATAGCGTTGCATAACGTGGTTTCGCCGTCCTCTTTTACCCCTGCTATGAAGTACTCTTTGGATGCGCTGGTATCCTATCTCAGCATTCGTTATCCCATCCGTGAAGTCAGGACGCATTTCGAATCGCATGTCCGTTCTATAGAGGAGGCGCTCGAGACCGTTGGATTGGATCGGCGTGTTCTTATAGACCCTGACGAAGTGGACCAACTGCTCAACATGTTGACTAAGGAACGTGTGGAACGGTTCAAAACCGAACTGAAGGGTAGACTCGATGAGATCGATCCCGGTAACCTGTTTGTTAGAGATCTGTTGGAACAACGTATAAACGAGATCGATAACTGCCCCGGCGCGTACGTGATCAGACGCGTTGACCTGTCCGAACTGTTAGAAGAAGTCATGTCCGAATTGGATGAACGGTAATCCAACGATCTTTTTGGGTCTTAAGTTGGATCAAAGTACCTTTACCTCGCCTGTTCTGACCTTTAAATGCCTGTTTTAAACCTTTAAATAATTATCTACATAAATCTTAAACCATGTACTCCGAGTTTCTGAGGCGTTGGCTTAGCGATGCGGACATAGATGTCTACGATAGGATAGAGGTTATCAGGGAAGGTGCGGTTTACACTGGTCTGTTGATGCCGCGTCCGGAAACGGGTGACCCGGACTGTTTGGTCATTAAACTGTCTAACGGGTATAACATAGGTATACGGATATCTAAAGAGGATGTTGAGAACGGTTCGGTCAGGATACGTTTGATAGAGAAGTTCTCGGGGAAACATCGGACGCCGGGTAAACGGACTACGAAGGAGAAGGGTTCGCAACACAGCGGTTTGAAAAAACGTGAGGGCAAGGTCTATGTGTTAGGTGCCGGGGGTACGATATCGTCTCATGTGGAGTATCTGACCGGCGCGGTTCACCCGGCGATGAGCGAAGATGAGTTGCTGGCAACGTATCCTGAGATCTCGGAGATTGCGAACATACATGCTGAAACGGTGTTCTCGGTATTGTCCGAAGATATGACACCGTCCCATTGGTCGGTATTGGCCGGAAAGGTTCGGGACGCTATCGAAGACGGTGCGCGCGGTGTTGTAATAACCCATGGAACCGATACCATGCATTATACGTCTGCTGCGTTATCCTTCATGCTCCAGAACCTTCCCGTACCGGTGATATTGACAGGTGCTCAAAGGAGTTCGGACAGAGGTTCGTCAGACGCGCGTCTTAACCTATTGGCATCGCTCATCGTTGCCAAATCGGATTTCGGCGAGGTGGGCGTTTGCATGCATGCTAACATCAGCGACAATTTTGCATACGTGCATAGGGGTACAAAGGTGCGTAAGATGCATACCAGCAGAAGGGATGCGTTCAAATCGGTAAACATGTTACCGGTTCTGCGTGTTGACCCGTGGTCCAGGACGATAGAACCTTTGAACCCGTACAGAAAGACCGATCCGAAGACGTCTTTAAAGTTCGATAACCGGGTCAACGACAATGTTGCAATGGTCTACATTCATCCCGGTATCAAACCCCGAATGTTTTCCGCGTTGTCCGAATACGACGGAATCGTTCTGGTCGGTACAGGGTTGGGTCATGTTTCAACAAATCCGTTCAACGATAAACTGTCGGTCCCGGTGATAAAAGAGATTAGGGAATTGATAGATTCGGGCATACCGGTTGTAATGTCTTCACAGACCATCTACGGAAGACTTAACCTGAACGTCTACACCGCTGGACGTCAACTGAAAGAAGCGGGTGTCATCGGGCATCTGTGTGATTGGACGCCTGAGACAGCCTATGCAAAACTCTGTTGGGTGTTGGGTCATACCAAAGATATGGAGACGGTCAAGAGGGAGATGGAAACTAACATGGTGGGTGAGATATCGGAACGAAGCATTGTATTATAGTTGATGGTCGGTGGTTGCGTATGAATGATGATAAAGGTTCGAAGGGTAAGAGGTCTGATGTCGAAGTAGACATTAAAGGGTTTAAATGCGGACTGGAGATCCATCAACGGTTGGACACGCATAAACTCTTTTGTAACTGTCCGTCGCCTCCTCCGGAGAGAGAACTCGATCATCCGGTCAAACATATTACCCGGAGGTTACATTTTGTAAAGAGCGAACTCGGTGAAACGGATCGCACCGCCCTGTTCGAAACATCCAGAAACCCTGTTGTTACCTATCAGTTCGACAACGTTACTGCCTGCGAAGTCGAACTCGATGAAAGTCCGCCGATGGAACTCAACAGAGAGGCGTTGAAGATCGCGTTGACCATAGCTAAATTGTTTAATGCGCGGATCGTAGATGAGGTCCACGTGATGCGTAAACAGGTGGTAGACGGTTCCAACACTTCCGGGTTTCAGCGTACTGCAATCGTTGCGATGAACGGTTACGTTAACACGAGCAAAGGTAAGGTAAGGATAGATACTGTGTGTTTGGAGGAGGAAAGTGCTGGTATAATTGATAAAGATAGTAAGGTATTTTCTTTAGACAGGTTGGGTATACCTTTGGTCGAGATATCCACCGCGCCGGATATCAAAGACCCTGAGCACGCGAAGGAAACGGCTGAGAAGATAGGAGCGATACTGCGCCTTGCAAAGGTGCAGAGGGGGTTGGGTACCATAAGACAGGACGTTAATGTTTCGGTGTCTGATGGTGCCCGTGTAGAGATCAAAGGTGTTCAGGACCTGTCACTGTTGCCGACGATACTTGTGAACGAGGTTAAACGACAGCGTAATACCGTCAAACTGTACAATGAGAAGATCAAAGGTCTGCTTGACAGGAATAAACAGGTTATGGTCATAGAAGTAACCGAATTGTTCGATAGAACGGAATGTAAAGTCATCAGGTCACAAATCAAAAAAGGCGGGATAGTGCTGGCTCTCAAACTCGTCGGATTTAAAGGCGTGCTGGGTACAGAGTTGGTGCCGGGTGTACGGTTCGGTACAGAACTTGCTAAATATGCGGCAGCTGCGGGTGTGAAAGGTATCATACATTCTGATGAGGACCTGGACAGGTACAATCTTGATGTCGAAGAAATATCTACCGTCAGGTTGGCTCTGGATATGAATGAAGATGATGCGTTCATCTTGATAGCCGGTGAAAGGGAGACGGTTTACCGCGCAGTCGATCTTCTGATCTACCGTCTGTTCTACCCGGGTGTGCCTGAAGAAACGCGTGCGGCGCGCGGCCCGGTGACGTTGTTCATGCGTCCGCTACCGGGCCGCGCCCGCATGTATCCGGAGACGGATATCCCCCCTATACCGATTACATCCGATATGTTAGCATCTCTGCCCAAAGTTGAGAGTTTGGAAGACGTGATAAACAGGTACGAAAGGTTGGTCGGTAAAGAATACGCGAAACGCGTGTTAAACTCTAGGTACAGAGAACTTTTTGATACATTGGTGTCCGACGGGTACGACCCTAAACTCGTTGCCAACATAATACTTGAAAAACTCGTCTCTCTACGTAGGGAAGGGTTGGATGTGAACATGCTGACTGCCGGGACCGGTGCAACGATACGTAAAGTCCTTGACCTTTACAAGGGAGAGGTTATCGTTAAATCCGCGATTGAAGAGGTGTTGCGTAAGGTTTGCGAAACAGGGTTCTCTCCGGAAACCGTTGTAAAGGAATTCAAGTTGAAGCGAATTACGGGTGACGAACTGGAGAAGGTTGTCAGAGATGAAGGGTACGATATGAAACGCGTGATGAGCAAGTACAGATTGGTCGTATCACCGGAGGATGTGATCGCTATCATCAAGAAACACAACAAA
>JAGGXE010000013.1 GCA_021163225.1 Candidatus Micrarchaeota archaeon
GGTATAGGTAAAACTGCCGCCGTGTTGACAGCCGCGTTAGAGTATGCGCTGAATCGCGGTATGAAAGTGATGTTTGTCACTTCGAGACAGTCTCAACATATGATAGCTATTGAGACGTTACGCCGTATCAGTGAGAAGGTTGACCTAAAGGTTGTGGATATCATCAATAAGAAAGATATGTGTCCGCGTGAGGAGTATAGGGAATTGCCGAGGTCGGAGTTTCATATCGCGTGTGCCAAGGACAGAAAATCCCGTAAATGTCCCTTCTACCGTGTGAACAGGTTGGCTGTCGAAGAGATCCTCTCCGAAGTAAAACATGTTGAGGACATAACTTCCTCGTGCGTAACGTATCTGTCCTGTCCGCATGCAACCGCTTTAAAGGCAGTGAGAGATGCAGATGTGTTGGTTTCAGATTACAATTACATTCTGGATGCGGGGATACGTAATATCATACTGGAGAAAATGGGTGTAGACCTCAACGATGTTATACTTGTGATCGATGAAGCTCATTCCTTGCCTGAACGGGTCCGGTCCCTTTACACCAAAGGTCTTACCTATCCGATGATTGCCGGTGCCATCAAAGAGAACAAGGAGTATGTGCATGACAAATTCCTCGATCAACTGTTACGGTCGTTGTACGGGTTGATCCCGGACGATGATACAGAACGGTATGTAGAACGTGAAGATTTTGTGTACGGTGTGGAACTTAAACTGAGCGAAGGACTGATAGAACCGATCGATTACGATGAATGGTTATCCATACTCGATTCGGCGGTCGAGACGGTGATCAACGAGGTTGAAGATGAATTCTATTCTTCCTCGTTGGCTGGTCTGTTAGATTTTTTTGTTTCGTGGAGACGTGAGGATGAGCATATAGCCAGGATCGAGAACAATACAGGTGTATACGTTATCCCTTTAGACCCGAGCGATTACACCGAGGACCTCTTCCTCCAGGTCCACAGCGCTGTTCTGATGAGCGGTACTTTGTACCCTCCAGAATACTATGCGGACCTTCTGGGCATATACGATCCGGTGACAAGAATTTACGAATCACCGTTCCCGAAGAACAACCGTCTCATTCTTGTCGATGATACGGTAACGACGTTGTATTCAAAACGTGATGATGCAGAATTCAAAAAATACGGTGCGAAGATAAGCACATTGGCTGATAACGTGCCCGGTAATGTGATAGCCTTTTTCCCGTCTTACGATATGATCCGACAGATCCAACCCTATATCCTGACGAATAAACAGGTCGTTGTAGAAGATCCGGAATGGAGCAAAGATGAAAAACGGTCAGTGGTGGAACTCATAGAATCTTCTGACAACTCGTTGTTCTTAGGTGTTCAGCAGGGGTCTTTTTCTGAAGGGATAGATTTCAAAGGTAACGCCATCAAAGCGGTGATCGTGGTAGGGTTACCTCTGGATCCGCCTACCCTGGAAAAACAGTCCCTGGTAAACTATTTCAACCAGAAGTTCGGTAAACGCAAAGGATGGGAATACGCATACTATATACCTGCAGTGAATAAAGTGTTGCAATCCGCCGGACGGGGAATACGGAGCGCTACCGACAGATGCGTGATAATGTTGATGGATGAACGGTTCGCATGGCCAAAATATCAGAGGTATTTTCCCAAACAGTTCAAACCGTTACGTACCAAGAACCCGTTGACGTTTATCAAGATGTTTTATTCCAACGTTTGAAAACTTCAAATAAAAACTTAAAACAAAAAAGCGGAAAAGAAGAAAACCGAAACATCTACCATTCTTCCTCTTCTTTTGCAGATTTCTTTCTTCTCCCTCTCCGTTTCTTTTTCTCAATGGTTTCTTCCTTTCTCTCCTCTTCAGACCCTGACCAGTCTTCCGATTTACTCCAATCGTGAACTATCAGATATAGCACCGGATACTGGAACAGCCAATAACTGAGCAGTGCGCTGATATAAGTGTTCAACACGTTTCTGACCACCATCAGTCCGATAGACATTTTTAAGCTTTCAACATCCCCGTACAATAATGTTCTTAGGACCGTCTCTTTAGGTTGAGGTATTATCAGTCCTATTACGAATCCGATGATCAGGCTCAGAACAGCCATGAATATCAAAATGACTAGCAGACTACCGCCTATTCGCCAGTTGAACGGTGAAGGTAAACCGAACTTTAGAGATTCGATCACTGAAGTGAAGAAGGGTTGTCTGTGATAAACAAAGAGGTCGATGAGTTTATACATGCTGGTTGTGAGAGTTACTCCGAAGAAGTAACCGATGATTATAAGTATCAGTATCATCGCTATCGACCAACCGCCGCTAACGAACCCCTGTTTCATAGGTGCTACGTTTCCGCCTAATGCGTATACGATCATAGCGAGCAGTATTGCCATGATTATGAAGATGATCGCTAATGTCGCCGCGATTAACACCTGGGCAACGAGATATTTGATAGCTCGGACCGCCGTATCCATCGAGAAATATGACAGTACAGATTTACTCTTCTTTCCATGGACATGGTTAGTCATCACGATCAATAACGGATAAATAATTACGGATGATAGAATCAAGTAGACTACCAGAAACAGTAAACTCCACCAGAACAACTTACGTGCCACCTGGGAACTATGATGAAACCCTCCGGACACGTTACCCATTTCAAACGCGCTACCAGTTTCCAAACCAAGAGAGAATATGTCTCTGAATGCTAAATAAGTGAATGGTGCCCCGAGTATCAACAACAGTATCAAGTTCAACGTGGTTATCCCGACGACCGATGTCCATCTTTCTTTAATAAACCGGGTTGACCGGTTATACGCTTCTGGCAAACTCATCCGGTATCACCTCTTTTTCCGTATCCTGGTCTTCCGCATCTATTAGAAGATACAACATTTATAAATATATGTTTGGACAATTCTCACCTACTCTCTTCTAATCCGAAAGAGCGAAAGTCGAAAGAAAAAAAAAACGGAAAGAAGATATGAAAGATTTAACAGTTATTTCTCTCCGTAATAGAATCCGTAGAATATCACTCTGTCCGCGATTGTGAATAGGTTTTTGGGCACTATCATTCTGTCCTCTTTGCTCTCCACCCATCTCCTCAGCATCGGCAGAGACGGCGGTCTCTTGCATTCTGAGAGGTACTTGTCGAAGAGTATGCTCCACACTCCTTCAACGAGCTGATGGTTTTGGTATATAAGGTATTCTGCTTTCACTTTTGCCTTTTCGATGACCGCCTCCGCAGTAGTTCCTACTTTGACAGCCAGTTCCTGAAGTTCGGGAATCCCGACACGCCAACACATCATGCTCCATGAACTGATCGTAGGTATATAACCTTCCTTATCCAAATGATAGAGAAGAACGTCCACCAGATCATTCTCAGATTTGACTCCTGAGATAAGTTCTTTGTCGATATCCCTTTCTGTTTTACCGTCCCGTTCGGCAATATGTGAGAAATATCTTCTCATAGTGGAAATAGGATTATGCCTTTGAGTATTATGTTTTTTCCGGACCGTTTTCTCTTCCTGATGCGTCGGTTTGCTCCAACCGTTAATCCCTTTCATATGGATCAACCGTGTTATCTTTTTACGTAATGTATGAAAGTTGTAACCCATCTTGAATATCTGGTTTGAGTACGGATACAGGGTAACCTGTTTGCTAACCCATTCATCGTATTCGTCCGGAGTGGGTGCGCGGTCCAGTTCCAGGTCACGGCTGCATTTCAACAGTAGTTCTGCCAACGTTCTTGTACACCAACCGCTCATACGAATACGGTTTCGTATTGCCTCCTGTTCTCCGGATATATCATCTAACGGTTCCAAACTCCTGAACTCGTTCCGGTTCCTGGAGACCCCACGGTTGTTTACATTCCTACCTTTCTTTCCATTATGTTTCATTTTTCCATTTTTCATGGACATCACCCTCACCACACCTATTTTTGGTGAGAAATGTTTTTAAACCCTCCTCCTGTTTTTCAAAAAATTTCTGATGTCGAGAGGATAATGGGTGCGGAACAGACCGAAACATTTTTATTAACTCTGTCTAAAACATATCACCGTGCCCCGGTAGCTTAGTGGTAGAGCGTCCGGCTGTTAGAAACCTCTTTAGAAAAAGAAACGTCATCAAGAAAAAGCGGTAACCGGAAGGTCGGCGGTTCGAATCCGCCCCGGGGCGTTGTAAATGTCGGGTGTCGGAAATTGTCGGGGTGATCAATATCGAAGATGAGATACTTTATCTAACATCTTCGAAGAAGAACGGATGGAACGACCGGTTACGTTGGACACCTAAAACCTTCGGTCAGACCGGATCCGCCCTTTCCACAGTATTCGAGGTGAACAACGATCATTTTTTCTCAATGTTCGATTTTCGGACTCCTGAAGGTAACAAACCTGATTATTCGATAGTGGATAAGAGGTTTGCTCCGATACTCGATGCATTTTTCATCTGGCATCTGTTGAAAAAAAGAGGAGAACCTGCCTGGTTGACGGAATCTTACATAAGGAAGTATTATCCGGAATACTACTTACGGGCATCTTCAACCAACCCGTTGGATTATGAAGGTATCACTTTCATCGGTAAGTTTAACGATTGGTTTGCGGCCAAAAAGTTGAGTATCGATGAACATACTGAGATGCCAGAGGTGTTACAAACGTTGGCAAGCATCAATACAACCGTGATCACCAAATCGTTTCTGTTCGTGCTTGGGAATGATACGGTAGAAACGTGTAAGAAACGTGCGGTCGAAATGGTGAAAGGAAAACGGAAAGGGTATAAGAACCTCTACTCGATATTGGAAAAAATAGACAGCGAAGACGATATGCTGAAACCGTGCATATTACACGAGACGTTATCTTTGATCAAGATGCTGCCGTACATCAACGCTGAAACGTTTAATAAGATTTTCCCTGAGTATAAGATTAAACTACCGCCGAAACGCGGGAGAAAACGGAGATCTTGATGAACGGACGACGGTTTGTTGCTGATGTGATGCTCGAGAAAGTTGCACGATGGCTAAGGATTATGGGATTGGACGTAGCGCCTCCGACAGCAGAAGAAGACGATCTTATTCTTATGTATGCTAAAAACGAACACAGAATCCTTCTAACCTGTGATAAAGAATTGTACAAACGGGCGGTTAGGGAAGGAGTCGATGCAGTTCTCGTTCCCGACGGACAGTTCATCAAACAGGTCGCCTATATCCTCGCCACTTACGATATCCCTGTCCCTAGTTCTGTTGTTCCGCAACGGTGTCCCTTGTGCAACGGATTACTCGAAGAAGTGAGACCTTCCCAGGTGAAAGGCGATGTACCCCCTTACGTGTATCGGAGGAAACGAAAGTTTTGGCGATGTACCCTGTGCGGTAAGGTCTATTGGAAAGGGTCGCACTGGACACGTATCCGTAAAACCCTTAAGAAAATCAACAGTGTGAAAGACAGCGCGAAAGGTTGAAAATTTCTATTCGATAAACCGTCTTAATTCTTTGACGTGTTCGTCTCTCATCGATTCGATGCTTGTCGGTTCCGATAATATTGTGCTGACGTATTTTACAGTTTCGTTACTGCTCACCATCTCCGGTATTACCACGAGGTCTGCCCCTGCTTTGTATAACCTTAGCGCCTCGGACCTTCTGTGCGCCCTTGCAATAACGACCGCTTTCGGATTTTTGAGTTTCACGTATTCAACGACGGATAAAGTAGTATCTGGATCTGCGACCGTTATGATTACCATCCGCGCATCGTCCGCGCGGGCCAGGTCGAGTATTTCTTGGTTACCGGCATCGCCGAATACGTAGTGGATACCTTTCGACCTTAATTTATAGACCACTTCCGGGTCATGGTCTATCACGACAACGTTTTTCCGGTTCTTCTTCAGAAACACGGCGACTTTGAAACCGACACGATGCGCACCTATGATTACGATATGATCCTTTAACCTCCGTTTGGACCTTGACCTCAGATGTGCAACACGTTTATTAAACAGATGCGGTACTCCAACACGTTTCACAAGGTTACGTATCAGACCTTTGGTTTTGATGAGGTACGGTGTACAGGCCATGGAGAGAACTACTGTTGTGATGAACATCGTATATAACGGGTAGGGAACGATTCCGTTCTCAAAACATGTTTGTACCAGAACTATAGAAAACTCGCTCGATTGTCCGAGGTATAACCCCAGGATACTGGATATCTCTGTACCGTATCCGAGGACCAGATAGGTTAGAGCGGTTATCGTCGGTTTGATAACTGTTGTCCCGATAAACAGTATGAGTATCAGCGGTCCGTACTCGACCAACGTTGATGGATCTATTTGCATACCCAATGATACAAAGAACAGTATGGCGAAGAATTCACGTAACGGTTTGAGTTCTGCGGTTACGCTTGGCGAATAAGTTAATCCGCTTAGGGTTACACCGGCCATGAACGCTCCGATACTGATCGGCAGTTCCAGGTAGTAAGCCAATGCTACGAAGAAGAACAGTGTTGCCAACGAGAGAAGGAACAGTTGATTGGTGTGCGCGGCGTAATCCGTGAGTTTCGGCATGAGCCATCTGTTAAGTACAAAGAAGATCAATGCCAGAAGACAAAGGTTAACGAACCCGTTACCCATACCCAATAGGAGTAGGGCTATCATTGCAACGATGTCTTGCAGAACAAGTATGCCTATCCCCAGTCTGCCGTGCAACGCGTTGATCTCGTGACGTTCTACAAGGATCTTGGTTACCAATGTGGTGCTGCTCAAAGCCACTATCAAACCCGCAATGCTTGATAACAGTTGCGAATATCCCAAATACGCAAAGATTCCGTATCCTATGACGAAAGAAACAACAATCTGTACGATACCTCCCGTGACCGCGGTGCTGCTCACCATCCCGAACTTCCGCATGTCCAGTTCTACTCCGGCTGTGAACAGCAGGAATGCCAATCCTAAAGAAGCAAACGATGTGACCACAGAAGTATCGTTGATCAACCCTAGCATGTAGGGTCCGATGAGTAACCCTGTTATGATGTATGCTATGATTGAAGGTTGTTTGAGTTTTGTTGTTATGAATGACATGAAAGTAGCAGTGATAAGTATTATCCCTACATCCACCAATATCATACCGAATTATCTCATAGAGAATGTTTTAAATAATTTCTATGATCGACCGCTCTCCGATCTATTATTCGTCAAGGAATGGGGTTTCATTCACCTTAATATTTAAATTAAGTACTGACGTGGTTTAACCATGGTATCAAAATATTTCAGAATGACGGTATTTCTTCTGTTATTCTGTATAATGCTAAGTGACCGCGTATCTGCTAAGAGGTTATATCTGGAAAGTGCTAACATTACCTATACGGTCGACCGGTCAGGTTATGTCCATGTTGTTGAAGATGTAGATTATTTTCTTGCAGATTGTAAGTATACACCGTTTCATGAATTGTATCGCGAGTTACCGTTGGGTTTACCCTTTGGTAACGCAACAGGTTATTGTATAGGTGATAACTGTACCTTCCGGTACGATCCGCCCGACGTGTCGGTGTCCGGTAACCCGGAGTTGATCCTGGAACTGGATAGGGGTTGCGGTGAGGTGACCGCTCATTTTGAATACGACGTGTATACCCTGATAAGACATAACGATACGGTCCAGTTCTACTATAAGGTATGGGGTGATAGGTCACCCAAAGTTTTCAAGTTGGATATCCACATAATATTGCCAGGTGAGGCTAACCGGACCGTTCTCTTCGTCCACCCGTGGGATGCCGATATAGATGTCGAGAGTGTAGGGAACAAGATAAACCTACATACCGAGTTCTATCCGGAACACACGTTCTTAGAGGTTAACCTACTCATGCCGGTTGATTGGTTCAACCGTGATGGTCCGTACATACCCGGTGGGTCGTGTCGTGAGGAGATAATAAGAGGTGAAGAGTCCGACCGAACTAAGTTCTATGTGATCGGTATACTGAAGGTTATCCTGTCAGCCGTAATAATCCTACTACCTTGGATGTTGGGTATGTATTACTACTATGTTTACGGTCGGGAGTATACACCTGAAGAAGTCGGATACCTCGGTATATACGAGAGGGAACCACCCAGTGATCATCCTCCGGCTGAGGTGGGGTCGTTAGTTAAAGGTGATTATGATTTTAGTAACAGTTTACATGCGACGATTATATCGTTGGCGGCTAAGAAGTGGTTGAAGATAGAACGTAAGGATGGGGGTAAGGATTACGTGATCAGGATCCGTTCCAAAGGGAAGCCTATCAAACCCGTGGAGAGAAAGGTGTTGGATTTCCTTAAGAAGCATGCTGAAGATGGTAGGTTGAGTTTGAAACGGTTTAAGGATAAGGTATCAGGAACTCGCTCTTATTATGAGTGGTATCATGAATGGTTGAACGAACTCAAGACAGACCTCAACCTGGAGAAGTATGTTGATAAGACTGGGTATGAGAGGTTCACGAAATCGGTTGGTGTCCTCGTAGTTGTGTATTTATTCCTCTGGTTATCCAGTACGTTCTTATCGAGCGGTTGGTTGTTTTGGAATGGGTTGTTTGGCGTGTTCTCAGGTATGGGTGCTTTGATCCTCTTCACAAATAAGAAGATATGGTTGTCCAGATGGACGAAAGAAGGTAGGTTATTATCCCTGAAGTGGAATAACTTTAAGAGGTTCCTGACCGATTTCTCCGCCATGAAGGATTATCCGCCCCAGAGTGTTGTCCTATGGGAGGAATACCTGGCGTACGCGGTCGGTCTGGGTGTGGCTGATAAGGTGGTAGAGATAATGAGGAAGATTAACCCTGCGTTCGTTGAGAAGACCGAGGAGTTGTCAGGATTCGCGTATTCCCCTGTGTTCATCACTACCTTTACCCCGTCGTACACTCCACCATCTTCCTCATCATCCGGATACTCAGGTTCAACAGGAGGATGGTCCGGCGGGTTCTCAGGGTCAGGTGGAGGGTTCGGCGGCGGCGGATTCGGCGGAAGATGACTGTGATGGTTTTGGACACCGTAGGGATGGTGAATACGTATGGGTAAACAAAAGGATGACCGGAAAAAACGAAAACCTGTGAGGTTGAGGTTCAAAGAGTTAAAACGTTTATTGTCCGGTTTACCTGAAGATTATCTCAATGTGAGCAAACATGATCAGTTTGAGTTGAAGGAGATGAAACGTTGTACCGTAATCTGTGTTAACGGTGTACCGAAATATTTACTAATCGATGGGCGCACTTTACCAACTCTTAATGTGATTGTTGGGTTAGGGAAAGATTGTACATCAGAAAGCATCAAGGAGTTAGGGTTATCCTATGTGATCGTTGATATGGGTGCGGTGCCATATGTGACCGATGGGGCGGATGTTATGCGTCCGGGTATTGTGTCACACGGTATCTTCGATAAGGGCGCGTTCGTACTCATCTGCGACGAAAGACATAACAAACCATTAGCCATAGGTTACAGTTTGATGTCTTCCGATGAAATAGATAGGATTGATAAAGGCAGGGTCATCGAAGTTCTCCATTACGTTGGAGATGACATCTGGGAGATCAGCAGATCTAAATTTAAAAATAAGAAAGGTTGAAAATATCTCCATATGGTCGATGTGGGAATACTTGATAAGGATCATGAATTCGTTAGGTCGGCTAAACTCGGCAACGCTACAGATATCGCTATATATCATTATACAACAGGTAACGGAGTGCGTATGAACTTTATAGACCCTAAACTCTATCCTGAGAGAATAAAACCGTTATCCAAAACGTTAGGGTATTCGGACGTCATAGTTGTAGTGGTGAACGAACTTGATAAGTACACGGGCGAACTGATCCTCAGTGCAGGGTTATCCGGAAAACCTGTTTTGATATATTCTGAAACCTTTAGTGAAGAAGACCTACGTCCGTATTTGTCAGAAATAAACAAAAGGATGTTTTATTCAGATAAGTTTGAGATGTTTGCATATCTTGAAAAGTTGCATGAATCCATTATTAACCAAGATACAGAACAGTTAAATGTCATAGTGGATCAAGTTCTACAAGTAAGGAGCGTAGGTGTAGTGTTATTGGGAAGTGTGAAATCAGGGACTGTGAAAGTGCATGATAGATTACATTTGTATCCAACCGACGAACTTACAACAATACGTTCGATACAGGTGCACGATAACGATGTTCCAGAAGCGTCTGCAGGCTCAAGAGTAGGTTTGGCTATAAAATCCTCTTATGAAAAGGTTAAGGACACAACGATCGCTGTAGACCCTGATGTTACGGTTGAGTTAACGAGTCAGGTGAACGGTATCCTGAAAATTACGAAGTACTACAATCGTGATATGAAGGAGAAGCAATCTTTGATGTTTGGTTATGATCTTAACTTTGTCAGTGGACAGTTTGCTAAAATAAAAACTTTAGAACAGTCTGGAAAGTATGAAACGGTGATAAGTTTTGAGAAACCTATCTATCTGACTGATAAAACCGCTGAACTGTTAGTTTACGATGTCAATGCGTTTCCCAGAATTGTTGGTAAATTTGTAATCAACCGGTCATGAAAACGTTTTAGACCGTTGAATTTTGGTTATGGTCGAGAAAAGTGCTCCCTACATCATCCTTCGACTCTATTAAACATCAGTTCCGACAACTTACTGAAGGGTAAAATGTAAAATTTCGAGGATTTATTCATAATCATAATCGAATTTAAGGTATGCCGTATCTTTTTTAATGTTTGTTAAACTAATTCGATAGGGTTCTGCCACTAAATCCGTGTGAATTTTATAACCACAATATTTTTGGAGAGATGGGATGGTGGTGGATGATGAAGAAGGTTGACATAGAACGGTTAATGAGAGAAGCAATAAAGGTTGCCTATAGAGGTATTGAGAAGGGTCAATCACCGTTCGGTGCGGTGGTCGTTGATAGGAAGACCGGTGAGGTCGTGGCACGGGCGTACAACACCGTCGTGAAAGATAACGATCCGACTGCTCATGCGGAGGTTAACGCTATACGTAAGGCTGCGAGGAAACTGAAGACGTACAACCTTAAAGGACATGTGATCTTCTCCACATGCGAACCGTGTCCTATGTGTTTCTCGGCGATACATTGGGCCAACCTGGATGAGGTATACTTTGGTGCAACCATTGAAGACGCAGAACGGTGCGGGTTCAGGGAGATCAAACTACATAACCGAGAGATCAAGAAGTTGGGCGGGCGTCGTGTCAGGGTTAGGATACATGACGGTGTCCTCAGGGACGAATGCGTGAAGATGATGAACGCATGGAAGAAACGTAAGGATAGGGTTAGGTACTGAACGAGTATTGCGGATTAGCGGAAGATGTCATACTTCTTCGTTTCACCAAGCATTACCACAAAGTTTAAATTATGATCAACCATTAATTGATACATGGCACAGAGGGAATCACAGAAACCGTTTGAAAGGCATAAGAAACTTGCTCAAAATCAAAAAATAAGGTCTGAGTTTGTGAAAAAAGAAGTGTTGACCGATCCGGAAACCCGTAAGACAAAAGGAAGTATATCGACCTCCGCACATAAAACCGATGTTGACCGGATTTTGGATAGGATGTGTAAGTTCGTTAAAGAGAATGAACGTTATCCTTATCAGAGAGATTGGAAGTTTATCGCCAAAAATGAGGGTTATCCTTCTGTTTATTGGATCAAAAAACATATCGGATGGATGACGATTAAAAGGATGTTAAAAGAGAAGTTCCCCCTCTACTCCAAGAGTAAGAAGAAGATCATAAAGCAGGGAATACAGTTCTTCGAGTTGTATCATAAACTTCCAACATCTCCCGAATGGGAGCGATTCCGTAAGGAAAATCCTGGTATCGTGTCTAAACAACTGATTTCGGATGAGTTTGGCGGATGGGCCAATTTTCTGAAAGTATTATTTGATAGAGTCAAGTTGGAGGATAAGGAACTAAGTAAGAAGATATTAAAAGAGTTTAGAGATGTTGTTTATTCTACTGGTGCTATCCCTGACAATAAGTACTGGGACGAGTTATACCGGAAAGGAGTTGTTACTGTTCCGTCTGAGATAGTGGGTAGGATATTCGGGTCATTTAAGAATCTTTTGGAGCAATCGGGTATTACGAAGAAAGAGATCGTCGTCCTGCAGATTAAGGTATTCTTGGAGAAAGGGCATAAGTTGACCGTTCGTGAATGGAATAAGTATGTTCCAAAGTACGGTTTTATGAGATATGATCTGATCGTATATTACTTTGGTGGGTTTGGCAAACTGATCCGGTTCGGTCTCAAATCCGATTTATTAACACCTGAGCTATTGGGTGGTAAACTCTATAGAATATATGTTTATACCGATGAGGAATCCATCCTCTCCGCTTTAAGGAAAGGAACTGAGTTATTGGGACATGTTCCAACTATTAGTGAATGGGTAAAGTTGGTGGATCAGGTTCAGTTTTTGCCTTCTTATTCGCAGGTAATAGTCAGGTTCGGTTCATGGACGAGAGCGCTCTATCGGGCTGGACTGGTAGAAGATGTCTGGCCCACAATAAGAGATAAATAAATATCTTAAACTTCTGAAAATAAAATGCAATCAGAACCTGAAGGAATAGGACATCTTATAACATGTTTACTAACTCGTCCAATTTCTTAGCCATGTCTTTAGCGGTTCTACCACTTTTTCTTACCGCGAGTATAAACTCCTCTTTCAATCGAGGATTTGTGTGTATGTCATCTATTGCTTTCATTATACCTTCTGCAAAAGATTTGGCCACTTCAACTACCTTATCTTTTGATAAATGAAGGTGACCGTCTAGGTGCGTTATACCTTCTAAATCGATAAGATAACCTCCTATGTTTTTGACCAATTCTGCAGGTCCGCCTGAATCTAATGTGACCACAGGTGTGCCTACAGCTAACGCTTCTAACACGCTATAGGAAAATGATTCTGAGTAAGAAGGTAATATTAAAACATCTGAGATTGCTTGTATCGGTTTGGTTACTATTCCTTTGAATAATGGTGATTGCAAATTTTCTTCATCTAACAGATAACTCTTTATCTCATTTAACAGAGCGATGTTGGACAAATCTTCATCAGAGCCGTTGACATATTTAGCGATATCTACCACTATTTTAATCCTACCAGATCGTGTAAGTTTTGGGAATCTATAACTAACTTCTTTAATAAACTGATCTCTTTTATCTCCTGACAAAGCAAACAAGAAACTAAAGTCTTTAAACAATTGATTATCCTCTTCAAATAGGTTTAACAGTTCTACAAGTATATCGTAACCTTTATCTTTAGTAATTCTGCCAGAATACCCTACCACAAACCTAGTGTTTATTCCTAATGTTTCTCTTATTCCTGACCTTTCGTTAGGATCCATCGGTTTATAAACTTTTAAAGAGACTCCGTTCTGTATTTCTTCTATTTTGCTTGGTGGAAGTCCAAGTTTTATGTAATCCTCTTTAACAGTTCTGCTTACAGCAACGTACGCATCAAAAGGAATATTGGTAAACAGTGATCCTTTAGTAGTTTTATCTCCGTTGTAAACAAACCCGTAAACATCCGGTCTACAGTTGAGTACAAATACCGTTTTGATTCTTTTACCTATTTTTCTCTTTATTCCATTAACTATATCTATATTTTTATGGGTTTGAAATACGAGCACTGGACATTCGTTTTCTGCAAAGAAGTTATATAAATCTTCTTTTAAGTTTTTTATAACAAACTTGTTCCCTCTATACTCTGCATTAAAAAAGACTTTGGCAGCGCGAATCTCCAGGTCTTCTAACAGAGGTGTGTGATCATAAAAGGAACGCACGGATATTGGATACTGAGAGTATGTAGTATGGTTAGCTATGGAAAAGGCCTGACCGTAGAACTTTTTATCGATAGGCCAAGGTCTATCATAAATATGAATAACACGTTTTTTGATTGGAGTGAACTTGACGACTTTCATAAGTTCACCTGTTATCTTTTTGATTATATTGTGTTTATTAATTGTATTTTAGTGTATTTAAACATTCCGGTATCAAGTATGATGTGTTGTGTAGGATGTTAGGGATTAGGTTGGGCAATTCAACCCGACTCAAAAGTGAGGTTCAATAGGGAACGTCAGAGGCGAGACTAACCTTCTCACAGATAGGTATGTCTCTTATTCAAACCGAGATGTTTTTAGGTGAGAGATAAAGTTAGAAGGCGAAAGTAAGAATTTCGAAAGTGTGGTACAAATGCAGTATCAGTAAGAAATCTACTAAAATTTTAAAAACTGAGCGAATGCAGTTCTATGTGAATACTTTTAAATCAAGCAGAACAAAGGTGGTTAGATGAAAAAGAGTACTCACACAGGTAAGTTAGTTCGTAAACTCACCCTATTGGCTGTTGTGGCTGCTGCACTGTGTAACGTGATAGGCGGTGGGATAAACGTTTTGATAGTAGAGATACAGAATACAATCGTCGGGATCGGGGGTCTGGTACCGATAGCCATCTTTGTAGGCGGTGCAATAGCATTTGTAATATCGTTGGTCTACTCCGCTCTATCAACAGCCATGCCGAGGGCGGGCGGTGAATACATCTATATATCCAGAAGTTTGAGTCCGTTTTTGGCGTTCATAGAAGCCGTGTTGAAATGGACGGGAACCGTCATCGCGATGGGTACCGTTGCGTATATGGATGTTATAATCATGGCCACAGCCTTTCATTATGCAGGTTTAACCGATGTTGAAGCATTCCTTTCTTCGCCCGTCGGTATGGTCATAGGTTCGCTTTCTTTGATATGGATATTCTGGTTGATTAACTATTTCGGTGTATCTGCTTACGGTAAGACGGTTATCATACTGGCAAGTATAATGATCGTTGGCGGTTTGCTTATCGGTTACACAGGTTTAACCCATACTCACGAAGATTTCCTGCGTGTTAGCGGTGCAGACCTTTCTTCTAAAAGCAACCTTCACCAGACCACCTCATTATGGGATTTTGTGTTGGCTGTGGCCGTGTTATTCTGGGCATACATCGGGTTCACTTCGATCGCTCAGGCAGGTGGCGAAATAGAACATCCCGAGAAAAATTTGCCCCGTGCCTTTATGATCGCTTCAGTACTGGTTATGTTATACTACTTCTTTTACTCTTACGCATTTTATCATGCCGTCCCGTGGCAATACCTGGTAGGACTTAAGAATGCTAACGTTCCTCTGTTAATAGGTAAATTCTATCCTCAATCCTTTGCGATACTTATCACACTTTTCATAGTGATAGCGCTTGCTAACGATATCCCGCCAATGTTATACACTAAATCGCGGCTGTTATACAGTTGGGCAAAAGATGAGATCCTGCCCAAACCGTTCATGAAAACGAATAAGCACGGTGCACCGGTGTATTCGCTTACAGCGGTCGCGTTGATAGGGTCGTTTGTGGCGGTGAGTTGCGTGTTCGGTGGATTTTTCACAGAAGTTGATGTCGTGGTATTATCACGGTTTGTGATATACTTTTTGATCGCTGCTTCGCTGATCGCACTTAAGCATAGAAATCCGCGGATCTACAAACGTATTAAGTTCTTAAGGAACCGTACCGCACAACTCTGTGTAGCAGGTTTTGTGATGGCGGTTTCCTTGATTTTCATGGGTGTTGTAATATACTTCGATATCACTTCTGGTAAAGCATGGTGGCAGATGGCTACCGTTCAAACGTTAATAATCGCTATTGCAGGTGTAATCATCTATCAATGGTATCTTTACAAGATGAGGAAGAAAGGCAAAGACCCGATGGTGGTCTTCCGTAGGTTACCAAGCGAATGAGCGTCTGGATGGATGGATGGATGGATGGATGGATGGATGGATGGAGTGCAATAAATTTACTGTTCAGAATAGCGTATTATTAATTGAACTTGTTTTATCAGGTCATTTAGATAATGCCTTTACCTTCTTTGTCTACGAGAACGGTTTGATAATGAGCGGTTTGCAAGCGGCGTGCGGTTAACACCTCGTCTAACGCCGTTTGAAGGTCGCCTTTATTGAGCGCTCTTACCGAATCGAGAAGATGTTTCCCTATCTCCCAGAACACTCTATCGTAATCGGTAGAATGGAGGTAGGGGACCAACCAATCGTTGATCAGGTCGATTACCTCTTTAGCACATCTTCTCTGCCTTTTCTGAAGATTGGGCGACCAACCGTGTTCAAAAATCAGATGGATGAGGTTTACGTATCTACCAACTACTTCGTCTATCTGTCTGTGAAGTGCCGAATAGTCGTCGTACGCAGACAGAAGTTTTTCCTTACGGACCTCCATGCCGGGGGTAAGTTGTTCAACGATCTCGATGTTTCTCAAGAAAAGTCTCCGTCGTGCGGCAACGAGTCGCGCCGAAGCAGCGGGCCAGTTCCTTTCTCTGCGGTATCTGATCCGTTCAGGATCGTTAGATGTTTCTAAGAGGTTGATCACATCTGTCTCATCGTCAGCCACTAATTTTTTACGCGCTTCAACCTTTAACGCATGCCGTTTCTTACTGAGTTCACCTGCCAATCTGAGCACCTCTCTTCTGAACAGTCTCC
Source organism: Candidatus Micrarchaeota archaeon (assembly GCA_021163225.1). Lineage (NCBI taxonomy): Archaea > Nanobdellati > Microcaldota > Microcaldota archaeon. The sequence goes on from JAGGXE010000013.1 coordinate 16,472, forward strand.
TTTCTTCGTCCGTCGAACCTTTACCGAGGCGGGGTAGATATCTTATGATCTTATCGATCCTTTCTATCAATTGTTTGTTTTCTTCGTATTCTTTAACCAACGAGTCGATGGTATGTTGTGCCGACCTGATAGCCTTTGGAAGCGAATCGTACCTTGCTTTAGTGTCTATCTTTTCTCCGTTGTTGGTCCACCGAGTAGTCGGTAGTTCTATCTCACCCGTCAACGGATCTATCTTCATCAATTCCTTGAACGACCTGTAATGTTTTCTTTGTTCTTTTGACCTTATAATAGGTCTCTCATTGATGAACATGTCGGCAATCATAGACACGATGGTACTGTCCCTTTTATCAGGTAACAGGAATGAAAATTCGTTCCACATCAATTCGAGCGCTTCATCGCTCTTCATCAACTTTTCAACAGATGCGAAGTTTGATGCAGTGCGGGCTCTTTTTGCTATCTGTTTTGCCTTTCTCACACCGAACATCTTATCCAGACTTATGTGTGTTTTGTTGTACATCTCTTTGATAATCTTTAGGGCTGAGCGAACGAGTCCGGTTCTTTTCCTATACCTTAATGTCATATCTTTATATACTTTTTTCCATCTATTAAAACCTTTAGGATTGCTGGAACAACTCTCCTCACAAACGCAACCGAATGCAACAGAACGCAATCATCTGAAGGTATAAAAGAAGAGTCGTTGGAAAAGAGAAAAATGAAAATAAAAAGATAAAGGTTTGTGTTAGAAGTCGGCTTTTGAAATTACAAAGAATCTCATGCGCCAGCTTCTTCTTCCTTGGCTACATTCACAGCCTTGGGACCTCTTTCTGTTTCTTCCACATCGAAGGTTACATGGTCCCCTTCAAACAGTCTCACTCCTGGTTTCAAACCGGTTACATGTACAAAATAATCCCTTCCGTCTTCACCGGTTATGAAACCGAACCTCTTCATCACGTTATAAAATTTTACTGTTCCTTTCATGTTTTTCAACTCCTTTTAGATTTTTGTGTGTCTATTGGTGCCACCGCTGTTTTTAAACCTTTGTATTTAGTCCTGCTGTTTCTCGAAATGCACAAATGAAAAGTTATGTTCGACAGTATACGGAAGCTGGCACTTTCGCTAACCCTCTACCTCTCGCTTTTTTACTTCTTTGTAAGCGAGTTTTGCCAGACCTCCAGCAACGTGTATCTTCTTATCCTCTTCTAACTCACCCTTGATCTTACTCATAACCTGTTCAGGATCAGAGGATAGGATATTACTGACCGTCTGCTTGGTTAGACCTAACTCCGAAGCGATCTCATCCTTAGTCTTATGATGTTCCTCGTGAAGGATGATAACATAAACCGCCTCTAACAGGGCGGGTAACCAGGTCAGATGACGATGAGTTAGGATCAACTCCTTTGGTCCGCCTAATATACGGATAGCCTCTAAGAATATCTTCATTACCCTATCTTCAACATCCACCTCAACAGGTTCCACAACCACCATAACATCACCTCCATCCATAAATCAATCAAGAATTACAACCTTCGTATATCCTTCAACTTGGGACCTACACGGACCAAACCGGTATCGGTTATCTCTAATAGATGGACATCAGTATCATGACCACTCATACGACAACCGTCTATACGTATCAAACGTATCATTTCACC
>JAGGXE010000014.1 GCA_021163225.1 Candidatus Micrarchaeota archaeon
CACGATATCTCACAATCCCGCCACACCCGATAACACGCCGTGTCTCGCGAATTTGCATAAGGGCGAATCCTGTTTGGTTACCTGGACGGTTGTAGATGTTAACGATACAACCGCGGAGTTCTATGCGATAGGTGTCGGCGAGAACGCACCTGAGACCGAGAGCCGTCACATAAATGTGACCGTTTCAGGTAATAACACAATCAAACCCGTCATGGCCAACGTCAGCATCTCACCTTCTCAACCGAACGATGATGACGATTTGACATGTTCGGCACTCGCCATCGATAATGACTCAGCAACCCTTGTGGTCGAGTTTGAATGGTATGTGGGAGATACGCACATGCCTCAGTACGACAGCACAGAAACATGTACCAACGGTACGGTATGCAATTCTTCCGTAAAGGTACCTTCCTCAGCCACTAGTCGGGACGAGAATTGGACATGCAGCGTCCGTGCATTCGACGGTACCCATTATTCGGATTGGATGAACGATACTGTGAAGATCACACGGGTATTTCCCCCTGAGAACTGTACGAACGGTATTGATGACGACGGTGACGGTCTGGTTGACTGTAATGACCCGGATTGTTACGGTGACCCCGCATGTCGACCCCCACCGTCTCAACCACGGAGGAAGCGTATGGAGGTCGAACTCAATTCCACCTGCGCTGATCAGGATGTGTTGATAACGGTTAAACGCAGACACGGAGGTTACGTCGACGATGCGTATGTGTACGTTGACGATGAATACATCGGACGTACCGATGAGGACGGTCGCATTGTTGCCAGGTTCAGTATAGGTGAACACACCCTCAAAGTAGAGAAATCCGGGTATGACGATTACACTTACACCTATTCCTTTGAAGACTGCCGACCACCCCAACCTGTCTGCGAATGTTCTGTTGATGCTCAATGCAATACCAGCGAGTACTGTGACGGTTGCTACTGTCAGGAATTGGTCTGTCCGCCGGGTTTAGTAGCTCTGGAACATACATGTCGCATGCCGCCTGAATGCATGTCCGATGCGGATTGTCCTGAGACGAGCGTATGCATCAACAACACCTGTCAACCCGTAGAATGCGAGTGCGGATACGTTGAAAACCATACCTGCATACCTTACGAATGCTGTTACGATTCTCAGTGCGGTCCGCGAGAGGTATGCCTTAACCATACTTGTACTCCCATTACGCCTGAAGTGACCGACGAGACAGTGTTAAAGGTGAAAGGTGAGCTCGATATTCTTGAGACACGGTTACGCGAATTGAAGAAGAAAAAACCACCTGAGATGATAGAGAACATTAGCGTATACGAACAGATGATCGAACAGGCGCGTGCAGAACTTGCAGCGGGTCATGTTGAGAACGCCGAAGAAATTTTGGCCAAGGTTCGCAGTTATCTGTTCAGGGAAGAGGAGGAGAAACAGATGCGATTCTTCTGGGCACTGGCTTTGGGTGTGACTGCACTACTGTTACTGATACCTATACTGATCAAACGGAAGAAGAAAAAGAAGAAACGGAGAAAACAGAAATGATTTTAAACAGAAACAGCATTAGATAAAAACGTTCAGATAGCCCCGTCGTCTAGCGGTCAAGGATGTCAGGCTCTGGACCTGAAGACCCCGGTTCGAACCGCTTTCCTTTGGAGAGGTATTTCTCTCCGAGAAAGTGCGAGAATCCGGGCGGGGCTATCCTTTCACTTTTCTTTTTTATTGGTGTGGGAGGTGTTGTTTTTGGAAAAAAAGTCTAAAGAACGACCAACTTTAGAGAAAAAGGTTTCACGCAGACCGACGGCATTCAGTAGGGTCCCCCCGTTTCATGAGAGTGTTGACAGAGGTATCGATGAGATCGACCGCAAGATTTTGAACCGTTTCTTTACGAACGTTGATGACAACGTTTTCGTGGCCAGAGACCTTCCGCCTGAAGTTTGGGCTCTGTTTCAGGCCAGGTACAGCAGGTCGACCGCAGGGTTACGGGAAAGTTTTATAGAACTGTTACGCGATTCGCCAGAGGAGTACAAACTGTTGAGAGACCTTGCCGAATCAGGTCAACTGGAAAGGTTCTCGATAAAATCTCTGGAACGGTTGGCAGAGCAGTTTATGAAAAAATGGTACATCGAATACAGTCACGAATCGATAGCCGAAGGTGCCGTTATAGGTATAGGTGTGGAGAACATATCGATCCTCGCTACCAAGATCATAGAACGTGCGCGGTTATCTTCTTTTACCGAAAAATCTACGCGGTACGTTAGGTTTAAGGAAGGGATGTATTACACTGATCCGAACATCGAATCTTCCGAGTATGCTGAGGAATACCATAGGGTAATGCATCTTCTTTTCAAGACGTACGAAGAATTACAGGAACCGGTTTTAGAATACATCAAGACGGTTACCGATAAGGAACAGTTCGATAACAAGAAGGCATGGTTAAGAGCATGCAAGGCCAGACGGTTTGATGCGTTACGGTATCTGCTTCCCGCGTCCACGCTTACCAGTTTCGGTTGGACGGTTAACGCTAGGGAGTGCAGTTACACGTTGAGCAGTAAACTGTACGCTTCACGGTTGTACGAGTTACGCGTGCTCGCTGAGAAGTTGCACAGAGAATTGAGAAAGGTGGTACCGACGTTGATGTTGAACACTTCTCCGAGCGATTATGTGAGAGAAACCGAACAGAAATTGTACGAGATGGTTAACAGACGCGTTGGATCAGTGGTTCCTGATGCTGATGAAACAAATTCTGCATGTCTGGTTCACGGTCCGGACCCGGTATTTTTAGAGAAGATGATCACCGCATCTCTGATGTACAGATATACGCGTAATCCTGTTAGGTATGCAGACATCGCAGGTATCGTTGATAGGATGAGTTCTGAGGAAAGGAGAACGTTTTATGCAGAAGTGATGAAAAGGGTTACCCGCAAAGACCGCCCATTAAGGGAGCTTGAACATGTGTATTTCACGTTTGAGTTGACGCTAGATTACGGCGCGTTCAGGGATATCCAGAGGCATAGGATGACTACTCAGACCGAGCAACCGCTCACAGCTTTCTTAGGTTACGATGTGCCCGAGGACGTTGCGAATGCTGGAAAAGAGTACGAGGAAAAGTTCAGGTTTGCTATGGACGAAGCGAGGAGGTTGTTTGAAAAGATGTACGTTGATATGCCCGACGAAGCCCAGTACGTAGTGCCTTTAGGTTTTCGTAAACGGGTCCTCATCACATTGAACCTGCGTGAACTTTTCTACGTGATCAGATTAAGGAGCAGTAAACAGGGTCATCCGTCGTACCGTCGCATAGCACAGCAGATGTACCGCGAGATAGAAAAACGTTATCCGTGGATAGCAGAGTTTCTTGTCTGCGATTTTGATGAGCACGAACTCGGCAGGTATTCTGCAGAGGCGCGTAAACCGTACTGAACATAGTCCTTCGGATCGGTGGTTACTGTGAATGTAACCGGTTTTATCAAGACCTATTTCACAGATTATATGTGGATGCATAAGGGATACAACCTTGTGAACACTGTGACGTATGCGTTGATCGCAATATGCGCTCTTTATCTGATATACCGATTGTTTAAACGTACTCACGTGGTCATCGATAAAGTTTTTGTTTTGAACGTTATACCTTTCATCCTTCTAGGGTCAACGGTTCGTGTCGTTACCGATTCCATAGACACAGGGGTAATGCAACAGTATTCGTCAAATCCGGTTTACAGTTTTATCCTGAATTCTCACGTGTACGATTACGGATATTTCACTGTAACGCCGGGGATATACATCGTGACAACCGTTCTCATGTTGGTTTCTTTGTACATATTCAAACTCTTCAAGAGAGAAAACATGTTCGGGATACCCGCATTGATACTCTGGACGATTCATTTCTTTATCTTACTACCTATGGCTAAGAACTGGGTATATGCGGTTCTGATAATCATCCTTACACTTTCCGTATACATTGCGGCGAAACTCGTCAGGAAGAAGTATAACCTTTCGGAATGGACGGATTACATGGTGATCGCCCAGGGTTTGGACGGTGCAGCGACATTCGTTTCGATAGACATCTACAACAGGTTCAGCGAAGCGTGCACCATGTTCTCACGTTGTTACCGTGAACAGCACGTGTTATCATCTTATCTCGGTCAGCATACATTCTTCGTGTTTTTCGTTGTAAAGGTTACCTTGGCGTTGTTGGCAGGTTTCTATCTCACTTATGTTTACCGGCACAAAGAGATAAACGAACAGGTTCTCGCCTATCTGGCTCTGATAGTGATAACTATCGGTTTGGCACCCGGAATAAGGGATACGTTGCGTCTATGGGTCGGTGCGTGATAAAAAAGATGCCCCCAAGGGGATTTGAACCCCTGCCTCAGCCTCCGCAGGGCCGCGTTCTATCCAGGCTAAACTATGGGGGCGGAACTCGATCGAAGATGAACCTGGGCCAAAACATATTTAAACGTTTGTTGTTTTAAGTTTAAAGGAGGTTTCTTATTTAAATTTTGTGCTATGTTCTTGACGAGGTGAGGGATTATGAAAGTCTGTGTAACCTGTGCTGTTAGGACAGAGAACTATGCGGCGTTCAGATGTCCTGTGTGCGGTACGGAGATCGTTAGGTGTGCCCATTGCAGAGCTTCCAGCAAACCGTACGTTTGTCCCAAATGCGGATTTACAGGACCGTGAAACCGTCCTTTTTGAAAAAAGAGAGAAGGTTGGGTGATGTTTTATGGGTAAGGTGGCTATGGTGCTTCGCGTGACTCCTGAGGATCCTTCCCGTGCTGACGAACTGGCCGAACGGATAAGACAACTTAATCCTAACTCTGTGGATATCGAAGACATCGGGTTCGGGATAAAGGTGTTGAAGGTGTCATTCATCATCGATGACAGGGAAGGCGATCCCTCTTCTATCGAGGAGAAATTGAGAAACCTTGACGGTGTCAGCGAAATCGATACGTTGAGCGTTGACCTCATCTCCTAACCTATATTGTCCCCCTGAACCAAACTCCTCTCGGTACTTCAGGTTCATGTTTTTTCTTTTTTCACAAAATCGCTCGCTATTAACTCTTTCTCCATATTACTGATAAGTTGAGGTTTTCTGCCCGGTATCTTAAATACTGTAGAGTTGGAGTGATAAGGTTCTAACTACTGCCCTTCCTTTTTGTTGAATTCCCTCCTTCCGTTTCTTTA
>JAGGXE010000015.1 GCA_021163225.1 Candidatus Micrarchaeota archaeon
CTCTAAATCTATTCACTTGTTCTGTTCCATCCTTCAGTTCATCCCCTAGCAGGTTCAATATATCTTTTATCTCAATCATTTCATCACCTCTTTTTATGTTTCATGGAAATTTCTGACAACTTCAATTTCCCGAAATGTTTTCGGAAAACTTCATGAATATGATTAACATGTGAAATATTTTAAATTCTCCTTTTCCATGTTGTAATTGATGCAAGAAAAACTAAAAAACTAATAACTATGAACTTATTGGCAAATCAGTTGAAAAACTGAAACTCAGTAAATACTCTTATAGAGCGGGAAGAAAAAGCAGAGATTATCGGTGGTTCTTAACAGAAAACGAAATCCGAAAACCGTTTGAAGTTACAACCTATTAAACACACTGTTGTTTTGGCTTCGGTTTACTGCGTTGGTTTGTATTTGATGGGATAAGAAATTTAAGATGGCAGGATATTGGTTTTGAAAGAAAAAATCTAACGCACATTAGGGAGACGCAGCGCACAGGCAGATAATGATTGGATATCATTTTTAAATCTATTATGCTCTAAAGAAGAGGCATGGAAGAAGATGCAGAACTGATAAAAAACTTCAAGGAAGCGGGAAGGATTGCAGAATTGATAAGAAAGGAAAGTTTGAAACTCGTGATACCTGGTCAGCCGGTGCTCGATATTGCTGAGACGTTGGAGCAGATGATTGTAGAAAACGGGGGGCGTCCGGGTTTTCCGGTGAACGTGTCGATAAATCACATAGCGGCCCATTACACTCCTTCATCGGATGAGACAACCACGATAAACGATAACGATATCGTGAAGATAGATTTTGGTGTGCACATAAACGGGTGCATATCGGATAACGCGATCACCATAGATTTGAGCGACGAACACGGTGACCTCGTCGAAGCGAGCAAACTTGCCCTTGACAACGCATTATCAACGATGCGGGCCGGCAAAACTGTCGGTGAGATAGGCAAAGTTATAGAGGATACCATCACTTCAAAGGGGTTCAAACCGATAAGAAACCTAACGGGTCACATGATAAGACCGTACCAACTTCATGCCGGAGAGATAATACCCAACGTCGCAACAGAGGACGGGTACGTGCTGAAGGAGGGGGACGTGTTTGCAGTTGAACCGTTCGCAACTACCGGTGAAGGACGTGTAAAGGATAGCAATCGTATCGAAATCTACTCTATAGCAGAGATAAAAAACGTAAGATTGAGAAAGAGCAGGGAGATCTTTGCCTACGCATTTGAACACTACTTTACCCTTCCGTTTGCCCGACGTTGGCTCGATAAAATATTCGGTTCTAAGGTGTTGGTTTCACTGTCATTAAGAGAACTGGTCAACGCGGACATGTTGTATCAGTACCCGGTTCTTGAAGAGGTGAAAGGCGGTCTCGTATCGCAGGCGGAACGCACCGTCCTGATCGAAAAGGATTCGGTAACACTTCTGTGAAAAAACAGGGTTAGGTTCGTTTTATCGATCACCTATCTTCACACGAATCAGTTTTAATTAAATAAAATGTTTTAAAATAAATCAATAATAAAAATCACATAAACGCGCCCCCGTAGTTTAACCTGGATAGAATGCGACCCTCCGGAGGTCGAGATTCGGGTTCGAATCCCGGCGGGGGCATCGGGCCCGTGGCGTAACCTGGACAGCGCGGCTGGCTTCGGACCAGCAGGTTGAGGGTTCGAATCCCTCCGGGCCCGTTGGACGAAAAGAAATAATCAGTGATAGGATGAACAGGTCGCTCGCCCTTATCACGGTAATTCTTCTGTTACCTCTCGCATATAGTTATCGGTTAGAGGTATCGAACGAAACGACCGTCGGCGGCCGTATACATATCCTACTCGTTGAAGATAATGGATCGCTCATCGACGATATAATCGTGTACACCACACCTTCCGGAAGGGTAGGGTCTGTAAAAACCAGGGATGGACTAGCCGAGATAGAAGCAACAGAACCGGGAACATGGAAGGTTAGGTACGGCGTGTTGGAAAAGCGAGTAGTAGTCAAACGACCGACAAACGTATCGGAAGAAACACCTCCTGTAAAGACAGAACGTGTCGAATTCAAGTACGATAAAAGAGATGTCATCATTACGGTAACGGGTTTATTCCTCATTCCTGTTATCGGAATAATCATCTTTCTGGTTCTTCGCACCAAACCTGACATAAAGTTCTCGAAAAGTTACAACGGCAAAGAGGTGGTCATCAAGATAGAAAACCTGACCCATGACCTGGTAGACGTTACACTCGAAGACACGTTACCCAACGATGTTGTAGAAGTCACGGTGCCTAAGGAGAACCTGGAAGACAACGTCGTACATTGGAACTGGCCGTTCATACGTAAAGGTTCAACTGTGGTAGTGAACTATGGTCTGACCGTGAAAAGTGGACGTGTCGACACGGTTGCCAGGTTGACGGCAAAACTGAAGGACAGGAGAGACCTTCTGCTCATTGCGTTCTCAAACGGCAAGGTTAGAAAGAAGAGGGTAAAGGCAGAGGGGAAGAAACCTGAGAAGAAGGTCAGACGGTTATCCAGATACCGAAGGACGGGTAGATGAACAGGTAACATTATATCAGGTCGGAACGGATCAACATGTAGAGGATAAACAGGTCGACGGCTATCACGACCAACCATACCTCCACAGCATCCATCACACTGCAGACAAACAGTTCTATCCCGATACATAGAACCAGGTTCCATCTAACCATGGTTTTCAAACTCTTCCTGGCAGCCAGGAGAACCGTGATCAGGAATACGCCTCCCACTATGAGAGCCCTCAGCCACACGGACACCTGGAATGATATTATCACAAGCGTACTAAGACAGAGGGTCAGGGTTAGAGCTATCAGCACGCTGGCGATAAACCTGAACGATTTCAACTCTTCACGTTTCCAGTCGAAGAAGATCTCCATCGACCCACCACCTTGGCAATCTGTATCAACTTATCGATGCCGAGTTTAAAAATCCTTTCCTTGAGCAGTTCCTTTGGAAGCGTTTCCACGAGTTCGGGTGACACACCCAACGACCCTGCAACCTCCATCATACCCTTACGCAGCGTCTTACGTCTCCTTTGGAACAACAGATTAACGAGTTCGTCAAAACACGGCGGCACTTCTGTCTCCTTTTTCCGCAGACGAACAACCGTTGATTCCACCTTCGGTCTGATCTCGAACATGCCTGGTTTAACGTTCATCAACCTTTCCACACTGAAATAAGTTTGCGTCATCACTGACAACCTGCCGTAGTTTCTATCGCCGGGTTCGGCCATCATCCTATCGGCAAACTCCTTCTGCACCATTATCACTGCCTCGTCAAACTTTGCATTCTTAAGCACGTTGAAGATGATGTACGATGAGAGATAATAAGGAATGTTCCCTATGATGACATCCACCGGCGGGATCTCGTAATCCCTGATATCGCCGTGCACAAGTTCGACGTTTTCGAACTGTTTTGTGAAAAACTTTGCCTTCTGATAAAGAGACTCGTCTTTTTCTATGGCGATAACCTTTCTCGCGTTAAGTGCCAGACGTTTCGTCAGCCTACCGTCACCCGCACCTATCTCAAACACTACCTTATCCTTCACATCGATACGGTCCATGATAAGGTCCAACAACCGATCCTTGGCAAAGACCCTACCTCTTCTCCTTAAACCGATGCGCACCATGGACATCAGGGACATAAGGCGGTTTAACGAACAGGTAATACTTCGTTTCCCCTTTGACCTCTTCCTCAACTCTGTTCGCTATTATGAGTACGGGGTTGGGAAGGAGAGGGATCCGTTCGCGGATATCTGCAAAGGATTTGAACGGTGATTTTTTCCGTTCTTCCAATATGTCTTCCATATGCCTTTTACCTATGCCCGGTAGAAGTTCGAGTTGATGGAGTCGGATGTTGACCGGTCCGCATTCGTTAAAAAACCTGACAAAATCCTGCTCACGTTTTTCGACGATCTTGATAAGTACTGGGTGCAACTGACTCTTTGCAGTGCTTGTCAAATCCTGATAGGAGATCCTTCCACGTATCTTGGTGATCTCGGGGCGTTCACCCTTACCCACATATATCCGTTGCTCCAGAGTAAGTGAAACGTTTGGTCTAACCACTACCTCCAACAATGTGAAATAGGATTCGCCTACGACTTGGGCGATCGGCTGCTTATACCTATCGGTAACCTTACCGGTGGGAAGATAATCAAGGACCCATGCATACTCTTCCATACCTATCGGCATCATACACATCCCAACGTCTTAAGTTACTTCTTATTAGAACCTTCTTCTTTATTTCCCTCTTTTTCTTCGGTGCTCTTACCCTCCTCCTTGGTTTTTGAACTCTTTCCAGGTCGGTCGGATACGTACGGTTTAAGCAGGTCCACCACCTTCTCGGCCGTTGCATCATCGATACTGTTGTTACATATCACCTTGACCTGCACCTCATACTTAGGAAGCACATCGACCAGAACCTTTGCATGGTCCTCCTCAATACCGAGATTTACAAGTTCGTTGACCAGTTTGATACACGTCTCCTTATCAAGGGTTTTGAACCGTTCGCAATAATCGTAGGACGTCTGCTGTTCGTAACCCAACGGACCGCGTTTTTTGCGTTCCTCTAACAGTTCGTAAACCTCTGTAAGAGTAAGACGTCTGGAAGAAACGATCTCCTTACCGATCATACAAACACCCCGTTAAGCAGCCGCCTTCAGATGGACCGGTGAAACTATAAGGGTCTTATACTTACCTCCGTCACGCACTTTCACAACGCACGCCTTACCCTGATGGTCGATGACAACACCTCTCCGGCCCCTGTACCTCGGATGCGGCATACCTTTATGATAATTAGATTTTATATCGATGATCACACTATCGCCAATCTTGAAATCTTTGATCAGATCGTTAACAGTAAGTCTGCGTTTATGCTTGAATCTACCTATCAACCTACTCCTCCTTGCAAGTTTCCCTTTAGACATCTTCATACGTATCCCCTCGCAGTGTCATCCGCTCCCGATACCGACCGTTTGACTATTGAAACTAAATTTTGTTTACAAAGGTTTAAAATACTTTACTTCTTCTTTTTAAATGGTTTTTAAATATTTGGGGTGATCGCGAATGGCCTCACGTAAACGTGTAAGGATCAAACCTGTTTACAAAATCGAGAACATTGTGGCAAGTGGTGACCTTGACCTCGACCTTGACCTTTATGTGCTCGCCTACAAACTCAGGGATATCGAATACGAACCGGAACAGTTCCCTGGTGCCATACTGAAACTTAAACAACCTAAAGCATCGCTGCTCCTCTTCAAAAACGGTAAGGTTATATGTACGGGTACCAAAACCGAGAAACTGATATCAAAGGCGTTGAGGGAAACGTATAAGATGGTTTCTAAATATTCAAAAGGACCTGTTAAAAAGGTGTACAGACCGAAGTTTACCGTGGAAAACATAGTGGCCTCCGGGTCCCTTGGTGTAAAACTGGACCTTTACAAACTGGCCATCAAATTCAACGAAATCGAATACGAGCCGGAACAGTTCCCTGGTGCCATACTGAAACTTAAACAACCTAAGGCATCGCTGCTCCTCTTCAAAAACGGTAAGGTTATATGTACGGGTACCAAAACCGAGAAAGATATAAAGAAGGCTCTCAGAGTCACTGCAAAGATGTTGGAACCTTATGCCAAACCGCTTGACGAATGAAGGTGGGCGGGTTGGAAAGGGTCGTTCGATATTTAGTGTTCATACTTGCCCTTTCATTCACTGTCATACATGCCGGATTCTTCGATTTTCTGAACTTCGAAGATGCACTTGTCCCAACGGTTTCCCTGGGTTTGATCGGAGCGGTAATATCGTCGGTATTGATAGCGGTTGCGTATATGCTCGGGTCCGCTCTGAACATGCCCAACCTGACAGGATGGGCCAAGGAACAATCGGGAACTCTTGTTACAGGTGCTGTGATACTGGTAGTTGTGGTCATGATAATACTTTCATTGGGCCCGATAGCACGACTCATAACAGGTAACGAGTCGATTACCACGTTTTTTGATTACCGCGATGCTGCGTTAGACACGATAGATAACATGATGAGTTATGTAAAAGGTAGGGTGCCTCCGCTCGTTGAAGGATACTACATATTATCAAAATACACTACGTTCTCAAGGTCTACAACGTACTCTGCATTGAAGTACATAGTGTACTTCACCTCCAAAGCTCCTAACGCAGGTTTATCGCCTCTCCAGATGACCATCTCAAACGCGATCAATTGGCTGATGCGTAGCATGGTTTGGTTGGCCTCTATCAAAGCCGTTATCAAAGCAATATTCTCTCTCGGTCTCCTTCTGTTGATTACGGGTATAACGTTGAGGTTTATACCGTTCACCGTCAAACTTGGTAACACGTTGATCGCGTTCATGTTGGGTATGATACTGATGTTCCCTATGAGTATATTGATAGGCGGTAAGGTGTGGGAGGCGGCGCAGCCGCCTCCCACACATCTGAACATACCTGACCCGGGCACACCGCCTCTGTTCTCAGTGGTATGCAGTCCTGTCATAGGAACCTTCTTCGGAACGACCGAATACGGATGGTGGCTCGTCATCTGCACACCTGTATGCACAGGGTTATGTGCGGCCAGCGGCCCGGCATTCTTTTCGTGTTTCTGGGATTGTTGGAGGCCTGGCGTGGACGACATCGTAGAGGGTGGTTTCTGTTTCGAAATGGTCGAAACATGGTACTACTACATACTCATCACATGGCAACTCACATATTCGGCAATACTGTCTTCATGGGGGAACCTGTCTCAGGCACAGGTCGACCAGATCACTGAGACCGTTTATCATGACGGCTTCTATCCTGCAGTGTACACGTTCATAACTATAGCGCTGATAACCTTCTACAGTATCATCCTAACGATAGGTGCGATACGGTCGATATCGATAGCGTTGGGCGGTGAGGTGTACTTCTACGGTCTGGTCAAGATCATCTGAAGAAGATAGGGCGGGATGTGTTGAAGATGCAACCGATAGAGCACAGGTACGAAAACGGTATCGATGAACACGGGGTAATACGCAATGTTGCGGTTCTGCTAGTATTACTTGTTTCGATAACCCATGCAGAAAGCATATGCAGGATAGCCCATATGACTTGGGTGGTTACGGCGCTCTTCATAGCAGGTGGCGCGGTGATAGTTGCATACATGATAGGTAGGGGAACGAACAACCCAAAACTTCTGTACTGGAGCAAAAGCGAGGTGGGGACAATCGTAACAACAGTGATATTGGTAGGTGTAATACTGGGTACGTTTTTCGTTCTCTGCAGACCTGACATACTACCCGTAGCAGGGGAAGGGTTTTATGATGCAGTGCACGGATACCTCGACGGGTTAAGGACGGATGCGATGGAAACCGCAGAAACACTCGTACTCCAAGGGTTCAACGACCAGTTCGAAGCCACCGCCTACTGGTTCGTAGGATATCCGATACTCGGTGGTGCCGGAGCATCACATACCGCATACAGATTGGCTCTGAACGCAGAACGTCAATCACTGTTCAACTATGTAATGATCGCATTGACATCTCTGAACATCCAACTCTTACTCATGGATTTCCTCGTCAAGGTAACCTTAGAATACCTGTTACCGATAGGGATAATAGTACGTCTCATCCCGCCGGCGAAGGATGCGGGCAACTTTCTGATAGCGTTCGCGCTCGGTGTTGTACTCGTGTATCCGTCAGCGTACTACCTGTTCATGAAAGTGGATGAAAGGATGGCCGGTGGAGACGGATTTCCGATACCGCCGAATGTGATTAACGGATTCATCAAACCGATAAACATACCCGATGATGTAGGTGTGGCATGGGTCGACCCGCAACCCGAGATAGACAAAACCGCCAAATACCTTTACTACGGGATATTCATGCCCAACTTCGTGATAGTTTTAACTTCAACGTTCGTTGTATCGCTGTACTCGGCTATGAGAGGTGCGATGTAGATGAATAAACAGACAACGATGGCATTGGTGTTCATCTTCATAACGGTTAACTTGCTCCATGCAGAGGTACGTATCGATCAAACGAATATCACAACAACTGTTGAACAGGCAACCTTACCGACGGCACCAATCTATTACCCGTGGCTGGTACATTGGCGCATTATTGCCATCATACTGATGTTCATCTCACTGATAATCCTCATCGCAGTCAGATGGTTGTCGAAGATAGCAAACCTCCCCCAGGTCACGGCATGGGCAGATGTCGAGATCGGTCAGGTATTCGTATCCGCTCTGATCCTGGTCTTCGTGATAACAGTGCTCGGATTCTTGGATTGGTTGATGTTACAGTTTTCGGAGTACATCATCGATGTAACCGGCGGTACGGAATCGCCTTATGCGCATCTGTGCGATTCGATAAACACCACCTGCGGACTGCAACTCTCGGTTGAGTACGTGCGCGAACTGGAAGATTTCGGTGAACGTGCCGTCAAGGATATAATGAAGAGTAACAAGGTGATAGGGGAGGCGGCAACCACAAGTCGCGGTGTAACTTCCAACACGATACTCCTCGGGTTCCTCGGGAGTTCTTACATGCCCAACGCGGGCAAAACCGTACTGATGGAGAGGAACAGTAAACTCGTAAGATACTATAATATGGTGCTGGGGGGACTCGGTGCACAGGAATTCTTCCTGGACAAACTCATATACATCATCGCACCGTTTTCGATCATACTCGGCATCATACTGAGGTCGTTCTTTGTCACAAGACGGGTAGGCGGAACGTTGATAGCGTTCGGAAGCGTGCTGTTGGGTGTGGTACCGCTTCTCTACATGTTCGCATGGTACACGTACGCGAACGCGGCCTATGGCGGGTTGGAAGGAGTGACACTGCAAAAAGCGAACGTTTCATGTCCTGAGGAATGTCTGCTGACACCGCCGAAGTACGTCGTCAAAACCAACGAGTCCGTCTACAACGTTCTCAACGATGTCGAACTGAACGATACGCTCGAAACAATAGAGAACGAAGGGGAGGAATCGGTGGAAGAGATAATAAACTGCAGTTCTGCATGCGAAGGGTGTAGTTACGAATGTCGTGTTCTGCCGATGCAACCGGCACAGTGTAACTGTAACGAGACGGCGTGCGCAAACTGTCCTATGGAATGCAAGATCTTCAGAAACAGAACCGATTGTGAGACAGGTTGCAATTGTCCTGACTTCTGCAAAGCAGATTTCAGCGAGTTTCTCAATCCTGAAAACAACTGTTCAACATGCGAAGGTTGTCCCACACATTGCAGGTACTGGTACAGGGACCCTTGGGGAAATGTGAGACCACCATCTGAGATGTGTAACATTACTGCATGTCAGAATTGCGAATGTAAGGTCTATCTTCCCGATAAGAACAGTATAGATTGCGATTACGCATGCAGGGATTGTCCGGAACATTGCAGGGTCATCTACGCGGGCGGGTCAACGGAAGACCTGTTACCTCCAGACTGTAATTCTTCGGGTTGTCAGATATGTCCGGACTACTGTAAGGCAACGTATTCGGCGGGCGAAGGATGTGCAGAACCGTTACCGCCTATGGAAAGTGCACCATGGTATATAGACTGGTGTTACGAATGTCCCGCATCGTGCAAGATGACGGCACTGTTTGACGAGGATAACTCAGCCAAACCTAATCTGTGCACGATGTCACCGTTCTCGGAGTACTGTGGAAGTTGCAGTGATGAGATCAACGAGATACCGCCGATCTGCGAACCTTACGACCCAGCGCCCACTTCAGCAGGTAACTGCCGTGCCTGTCCCGAAGAATACAGGGTGCTGTTGCGCGCACCGGACGGCGAAGTTCTGCGCCCGAACACGTTCCTGAGGCCGGGGGAATGTGGGTCCGACAAGTGTCCGGAATCCTGTTATTCGGTCGTGGACGTGGTTGTAAACGAGATGTGTCCGCCGTACAACTCTTCCGCATCATCGGGTTGCGAAGCGTGTCCGTACGAGTGCAGGTTATCCTATCCTGGTCGCGGATTGTCTTGTCCTGATGCGTGTGACGAGTGCGACAGATCATGCATGCTCAACCTCTCTACCGTTCATGTGAAGATATGTATGGAGTACAACGAATCCGTTCCTCCGGAGAACTGCGCCGGATGTCCCATGGCTTGCAGGATAAACAATTCGGTGACTGTGTGCGACATGTTAAACACAGGGAACTGTTCCGATGCAGCGTGTCCTTCGGAATGTAAGATCACCGTTAACGCATCGCATTACCTCCAGGAAACCGAGAACCTCGGGTGTTTCGGATGTCCGTTGTACTGTCGTCTCGCCTCCGGACCATTACCTGGATGCCCTGCAACGTGTTACGTATCATCCCTGCTCCCCTGCCCGGAATACTGCAAATTCGAACCGCCGAAGAAACCCTGTGACGTATGCCTTGACTGTCACCCCGATTGCCTCAACAAACCTGCGTTCAGAACGGATTGCGGAGAGGTGTGCGGAGGAACCAACGAGTACCTGGGCATCAGTATGAGCGATCTGATAAGTTCAGGGTTCGGTGCACAAGGTAGAAAGGATACAAAGACGTTGGGTCTGCTGATAATACCTGCTCTCGTTCTGCCCGTCATCGTCATAATAGTTGTGTTATCGTTTACACAAAAACTATCGTATACGTTGGGTGGTGACATTGAGATACCTGGAATCGGTAAATTCTTATAAGATGACAAAGGTTGCCTTAACCTGTCTGCTACTCATCATAATGTTAGTGCAAGATGTACGTGCTACCGAACTTCCGGAAATCGAGAACTACACGGGCATCCCCTTCCATGAAGGTAGTGCAGAAGAGTTTGTCAAAGCAGCGGTGAGACCATGGATACTGCCGTCGCTCATAGCGTTGATCATAGCAGCAATCCTGCTCACAATCTTTACAATCGCCGCTTACATAACTGGTTACAGACCCTGGTTAGCGAACGCGAAAATAGAATGGTACCAATACGCCGCCACGGTAATCCTTCTTGTGTTGATAATCTTCATAGTGAAATCCGCGAACATAATAGGTGTTGTGATGGCGGGCGAGATGGGGTACGATGTAACCGGAAGCGAAAGCAGGGAACTGTGGAAGATAGCGCTCGGTAGAACTTCCTCGGAAATAATAAGGATGTACGGACTGTTAAACGATACCTTGAGCGTATCACACTATGTAGGGTACGAAGGGTCGAAAGGTGCCTCGTGCAATTTCCTGTCCGTAGGGTTTTCGCTCTCCTTATGTTCGGCGATGAACTCTCTACAAATGGCGACAGGTACGCTGAGTTCTACTGTTTACACCAACCTGTTGAGCGTTTACAGTATACTGCATATCATAGTCCTGGGCGGAACGGTGTTCATGAGTGTGTTGATGCCCATAGGGTTGTTCCTGAGATGTTTTCAGATAACGCGAAGGTTCGGTGGTGTGCTCGTAGTGGTTGCATTGGCATTCTACACCGTCTATCCGTTAAGTGTGCTCGCGGCGTATGCGGTAGCGGACAATGCAGACATACCCAACTATGTATCGTTGGATGACGTTGTTAAAGATGATTCCGGAGACCTGATAGAATGTAACCCTCTCGACCCGGAACAGGCCCACAACGTAACCATGACGTTCGCCGATAACGTAATGGATAAAACCGATGAGGTCGTAGAATACGTGATGTTCCGCGGGATCATCACACAGGTGTTTGCATTGACTATTACCTTGGCAATAGTAAGATGGGGTCTCAGCGCAATCGGTGCGGTCGTTAACATATTCACGTTGACACGGTTGATATAGATGGTACTCGAAGAGAAGACAGTATTGGTGTATGCGTTCCTCGCGCTTGCCGTCGTCACGGGCGCGGCTAACGCCGCGCCCTGGGACGACATAGCCGACAGAAGGGGTAACATCGACCGTCTGACGTGTGACGTGCTCGGGTTTAACAACGATTGGGTTATACTGTCCGTCATCGCGTTAGGTATAGCGGCAGGTATAATAACTGTAATATACATGGTAAGCAAACTCATCGGTTCTGCGCAAGGTGTGGCGTTCTGTCGTGCCGAGATAGGTCAACTCGTGTTCAGTGCTATCATAATAATAGCCACTTTCACAGTCGTGGACACATTCATATGCAGCGGTTTTCTAACAGGGGCGGTACTGGGTTTAGATTTTTGCGACAATCCGTTAGACTGCACACAAGTGTACGCAAAAACGTCGATCCTGTACTCGCATTTTCTCACCCAGATCTACCGTTACAACCAAGGTGTGTTGGAGGTAAGAGCTTCGCAGAACCGATGGGACCCATATTTTGCTTTCGTCTTCTTTGGAGGAGGGATCGGGAAATATTTCACTCCGAATGCGGGCGATTTTGGGTTCTCAGGCGTGTACTCTTCAGGAATGATGCTGGCTCTCGGTTACCTGTTCAACTCCTACTTGATATGGTACGTGCTATTGTTCGGTATCTATGCATTCCCGTTCCTGTTTCCGATCGGAATCGTGTTAAGATGTATACCTGCACTCAGACATATAGGAGGTGTGTTCCTGGCATTGTCCATAGTATTCCTTGTGATCTATCCGTTCGCCTTCTCCATAGGTGAATCAACCGTGGGATGCGGCGTGTATAAATGCATATCATACTGTGCTGATTGGCCCCCGCGAAACGTTACTGAGATGTACAGTACAATGTACGGAAAGGAGGGTTCTGAAGGATGGTACCCGTGGACGGTTCCGGATTACGACCCCGGTGAAGAAACCGATAGAATTGCAGGTATGGAAGGACCTGAGAAATACAGCCTACCCATTCTCGTAGACCTAACTCCTGAGGGAGGGAAAGGTAATGTAGCGGGTATACATGTATGCACATTCTTAAAGGCAGTGTTCATACCGATCGTTGTATGGATCGTGATAATAGTGGCCGTCAGAGAGTTATCCAGATTACTCGGGCAGGAAGTAGATATCAGCAGATTGGGTGAAATGATATGATAAAAGATGTTGTGAATGGATGGTGTAGAGATACCAAATCGATGTTGTGCATAATCGCGTTTGTAATCCTTGGGTCACTCCTATTTGCCGGATGCATAAACGTACCGCATACACTTCCGGAAGGGTACGAAAGCGAATATATCGAATATATCGAAAAGGTAAAGGTGATGAATCAGACAACCCTTGCAGGCGGGACAGAAGCGCCGGGTGGTGTTTCGTGGCTCGTGTACGCTATAACCGCTGTGTTTCTCATGGGTACGGCGGCTATCGTACTGTACATGTTAGGGGCAGGATTGAACATCGAACCGCTCAAAAGGTATGCGACCAGCGAACTGTTGCAGACGGTAGCATCAGCGATATTGATCGCGTTCATTGTTGCTTTACTCTACGGGTTGTACGTCTTCATCATAGATTCGTTCATGGGCGGACCGGAGGCAATGGTGTTGTGCGGGGCACAGACTAACAGGATGACCGTGAAGGATCCGATCAAGTTTGCAGAATGTAAGACACAGGAAAAACTTGACCGGCTGAATGAGATGTGGGACACGGTCTACCGTGCCAATGAAGGCATGGAAAGGTTAACATCTACGTGTATCATGTTGCTGGGGATAAATGTGTACTGCTTCGACTGGTCACCGGGACTGAGAAAACAGGTGGGTATGGCGCATACGTTGGCAGACCGTATCACAACGCTCGAAGTAATCCTGCACATGGAGTACGGTCTGCTTCAATACGTGTTTGCTAACATGTTGGTATGGTTCCTTCCGTTAGGGCTTGTGCTGCGCGTTCTGCCGCCGACGCGCGGTGCAGGCGGTATGCTGATCGCGTTAGCCATAGGGTTCTATTTCGTCTACCCGACATTGATATTCGTGATGGACCCATCTTACGCGCGGCCGGAACTGAACGCACCGCTGACGTTTGACGAGGGTGATATGACCGAATGTTATCAGGGATTCAGAGGAGCGGTCGCGCTTGCAACCAATACGTTCCTGATAGACCAGGGCGGGTTGAGCATGGTCAGTTACGAGACCGTTGCAAACAGGTTGACATATCTGACCATGGAGGCGATATACATACCGTTCGTGGCGTTTGTCGTAACTCTGCTGTTCGTCAAAACGTTGTCCGCGCTGTTCGGTGCAGAACCGTCGCACATGATGAGATTGGTTACCAAACTAGGGTGATAACCTATGGACAAGAGAAAGCTCGTTGTAACGGTTACATTTGTTTTCCTGTTGATGCTCAGCGGTTGCGTTACTATCGGCCAAACTACCTACGAATCGAACACTAGCACGATGGAGGAGAGGAGTAGATGCATCAACAACTGCATCGCCATGGTATGCGGTGAGGCTGAATACTCACGGAAACCGGAATTTTCTCCGTGCGAGATGGTGTTCAACCAAACAAACAACGAAACGATAACACCTGATGATTTCAGCATGGAAAGGACTGCAATCAACCTGTACAATGCAAAGTGCAGTTTCGAACGTATGGATGAAAAACTTGCCAGAAAAATGAAGATGTCCCAGGGGAACCTGTGGATCAATACATTCAGGTTCGGGATAGGTGAAAGTTTCTCGGATTACGAAGAATCGAGGTTGTATTTTCCGATAACCGATAAATTCTGTATGCTGAACCCGAAAGGAACAAAAGACAGATACATGAACTATCTGAACACCTCGGGAATAGGCGGGCATTGTGTGTACAACGACACAGCGGAAGGTTGGGTGTGCATAGACCCCACGGGTGAAACTGTCGGAGATGTGTACACAGTGCCGAGAGGAAGGGTTGACGCACCGGTCATAAACCTCAGCGCTAAATTGAATTGCGAACATGCCTGCGATGTTGTATGGGCATCCGAACTCGGAATTTGCACAACTCCGGAACATCATCCTGCGTTCCTCGATGAAAACGCTTCCTACAAAATGAGCAACGTAACCTTCTACGGATACACCCATTGTAAAAATCCGGAAGAGGGGGCAGGTGGGTACGGTGATAAATGCGTCAACTGTGTGGATGCGGGCATCAGCGGTCTTCCCACATGCACCGCACCGTCGGTCGGTTGCGGATGTATGACGCCTTTCAAGGATGCAGGGTGTTACAACGAAACCAACTATTCACAGATGGTCGAAACCGCACAATTGAAAACGGTTGATTGGAGATGGTACGCTGAACAGTTGTACAACCAGTACAAGCACGAAATCGCAACCGGTTACGGCGGTGTTACAACACCTGAACCTTCGACATCCGAATCCTACTCACTGTCCGGATTCATCGTGGACCCTGACGACATAAATATCGATGATTTTGACAGCAGTTGTCTGCGTAATGAGTTCTATAATCGATGTGAAATATACGCGATTGAGAACGAACTCGCCGGTTCAACGGACGAGGCAAGACATTGGTGCGAAGGGTTTGCGGACGAACATTGGGATAACTATACGGACTGTCTGAAGTACACATATCTGACGTACTTGAACAATACAATACCTTATTGGGAAGATGTGATCTTACATAACTTCTGCGACCTGCCGGACAGTTGTACAGATGCCGGATTAGACCTCAATGATGTTTCTGAATACATATATCGAGGAAGCTTTGACGATTGGGTAGACGAAAACGGAGTACACCTTGAACACGACCCCGATGGTCATCACCACTATTCCGATGAAGAGTTGTACTGTATCTACGAAGTGTGCAGCACGTATTTCGGAGGAACCAACGATGTATGCAACGGTCTCATACCTGAGATGTCGGATTTCCCGGGTGAATCAGTGGAATGCCAGAGGTGTTATGAAGAATGTGTTAATAACATAGATGATTGCAGAGGTTGGGCGCGCGAAAATGTAATGTGCGTTGATGAGCGTGTGCTTTTGGAAAATGCACTAGGATATGCCATAGATGATTTCGATAGCCATCGTTGCGATTACAACGACACGTTCTACAGATGTATGAAACATGTGATGGACGCGGTCGTTCACGGCGAAGAAACCGTTACCCTCCATAATCCTTATACAGGGATGGAGTTCGAATGTCAGAGCAGTGCTGAATGCATGTCCGGACTGTGCAGTAAGGATAAATACCATGCAGTCCGATGCGTGAACATGACAAGCCCGGGTCACGTTGGTGAGATAGAATGCGGACTCACCGGGTCCTACAGGTTCAGGCCCGGTTACCGTGACCACCAGAACATAAGCACGGAAGTGATATGGAATGTGGGATGGTACGTTGGTAAATGGGTGGTTGATACAGATTGCGATTCAAGATGGAAAAAGGAGACAAAAGAAGTTCCTGTGTTCGGTGAGGTGGCGGACGACGGGTCGCTGGTAGTGTTCGCATCTCCAGAGGTGTTCGATGAGTTGACCTTTGTCAAAGAATGTAACGTACCGGCCGGAAGTTACGAGGTATTGGAAAACCTAACAATATCTGACTTAACCGAGATATTGGAAAGTAACGGGTATGAAGTGGGCGGCAGTGATGATTTCCCACTCATCATATACCGAGGTTTGGGCGGCCAGGATGACCGCTATTCCGATGTCCTGCCGACCGTTGCAGATATCACAAAGGACGGAATAAATTTCTGTATCGGTGCTCTTGAAACCGCATATGCTACACACAAATGGACATGGGACGATATAATATGGCGGGATGACCCGAGATGGAACCCTGGGCTGAAATGTGTTGTTATCGCAACACATGCTCTGAAACTGACAGATACGGGAATCTGCGGGAACGCTTCCAGAGTAGAATACAGGGATTACGGATGGTGCGAACCGTGCACATACGAAACGATGGCTGTCCAGAAGGTCAGTACCATCGAACCCTATTGTCCGGCAGGAAGCATTGACGAGTACGGTAACAAAAAAACCTTCTGCGTCTTCAAACAGGGTGACAGATGCGATGAGGATGTCCTGGGGTCGTCCGTTGAAGGATGCGGTGACAACGACGGATCAGATGCAATGTGTACTGATTGCAGATATGCACCGAAAGAGGATTACGGATGCTGGAGACATAGAGATGAAAAATGGCCGAACATCTACCCTGGCGTCACATACCTTTACAATCAGATTCAGTACTACCAGAAGAACAACATCATCCCTGTTCTGGATTTGAGATATTTACCTGACAGTGCGCTCACAAGAAACGTGCCCTGTGCAAGAAGACCTCGTCGTAGAATAAGTGATTGGGAGTATTACGATGGTTACGATGAATCAAACTGTAACGAAGACATACCTGGCGCATACATAGATGGCAATAAACTGTATGTTCCGTCGTTCAAAGGGTCTGACCTGTACGAACCGTTGACCACAGGAGTAACGATAGACATTGTAGATTCATTGGGCAAAGCAAGAGTGCTTAAGGAAGGATGCGACAGTTGTCTCGTTGCCCTTTATGTACCGTCTACGAACGATAGCACCTATGAAGATGAGTTGGAGTGGTTGGAAGATCAGTTCAGCATGTATCCGGGTGCGCCTTATTACATGGTCAACGAAACAGAACTCGGATGGGTGGACCTGTTCGCCTACTCGTTCACACCTAACTACCTGCCTCCTGCATGCAAATCTGACGGTTCGCAGTACTGGGATTGCACAAACACCGAATCGATAGACAGCCCGATAGAATTCAGCAGGGAACTGTTGAGAAGGTATCATAAACCGAGCCTGATTTACGGTCTTAACGTTCGGGGGAACGTAGAAAGCGACCTAATTGCAACCGTAACGTTTGAAATGGGACATGATGCTGTTGCAGATGAAGATCTTGATCACGACAGATGGGATGAGTACGGATATCATCGATTTAGAGATGAGGTGTGGTTAAGAAATTCTTCAACTGCTCCTTATCACATCATTCCTTCCATAAGAAAAGGACATCAATATCACGGTAAATCAGAGGGTTGTAGTTCAGGTTTGGATACAGAGTCTATAACATGGGTTGATCTGTTTGCCACGATAAACTTTACACCTGTTATAGAAGAGGGAGGAAGGATCAACTCTATAAAATTGAAGAAAGTGCGTGGAGAGGATATAATAGGTTCACAGGAGAACGATGACGGAAATAAGTTTGGTAAGTTCTGGCATGTAGTCTCTGAATCAGGAGCAGACACAGGCATACCCCCAGTCGGAGAAGTCGGAGGAAGTTGCGGGGGGTCACATATTGGAAAGATATGTGAGGGGAGCGGACATACCACGTGTTGGTGTAGCACCGGAGATGTAGAAAACAGAAGTATTCACTTCAACGAAGGCGATAGATGGGTAACGCTGAAATTCGTTCTCGGCGCCGGAGAGGGATGGGATGATGAGAACAGTGTAAACACCTGTGACGAATGGACGGCCACCGAAGAGGCTAACAACGCTCATGGGTTGATAGTTGTGGAGATAAATTATACACTAGGAAGTGGAGAAGGTGATAACTGTTCTGCTATCTACAGATACCTGTTCACCCATCAGAGGAAGTTCACAGATGTTGGGATAATAGGAGTGATATACTTAGATTGGCATTCTTCAGAACCTACTGCACTGACGATAGACACAGACAGAGGTGTTGTAAGAAACAACAACTTCTGCGCTCTGCAGAAATGGAGCAGGAAACTGTTAGGGTTTGAAAAGGTGAATACATACATAAAGGTCTATGCAGATGAAAGGGAGGATGCGTGCAGATGTCAGCCATGCACAAACGAGATGAAACGGTTGGGTCTGTGCAACCCGATATGCGCGGACGGACAACCGTGCACCGGATACGATGAATCCGAAGGGGAAGACGTAGCATGTCCGATGATGTGCGCGCGTGCAGACAAGTGCAGACTGTGTAACGATTCGAGTAGTTTGGGCGGAACGATGTTCAACTGCACAAAGTACTATTCGGACGGTTCAACAGAACCCGGACCTGTCGGAACAGTAGAAGACCTGATGACCGGGATGTACCCGGATGTGGTGAGCGAACTGGGATGTTGCATCCTTGAAAAAGTCGGGAGTAACCCATTCCACGGACCCGTATCGGTCAGAGAAAACGATACCGTGAAGATTACCTATGTGAAGGTGTCAGGGCTTAAATCGCGTAACGAACAGATAATATATCCTTACGACGGTTCACCGTACGTGGACTGCAAAAACAGACCCGAAGATGTTGATATCTGTCCGGGCATAGGTATACCTATACATGTTGAGGAAGGTGATCTGGTATGCACGATAGAATCATCTTGAGAAATCGGAGAACCATCGGAGTAATCGTTTTCATGCTGCTGGTCATTGCGGCGGGCATGCCGCTTGCGGCATGCCCGCCTCTCACAGAATACAGTAGCGGCATAATACTTGCAACCGATATCGGAGACGGCTCGTATAAGATCGGGTTCTATGAAGAAGTGTTCAACTCTTCGCTCGGCGGATACCAACGCACACCCGTAGAGAACGCACTACTTTACATGTACGCACCTGATTCTCACGGTAACATAACGATGTGTTACGCTGTCACCGGAACGAACGGAACTGTTTACATTAACATTCCGGAGACGTTCCACTCGAACTGCACGACCCTCACGACTGTTTACTGTTACAACGTCTGTCCGGACGACCCAGATTTTGCAGAAAAGATCTTCGAATGCACCGGTATCAATATAACAGAACTGAGTCGTCCTGTCAGGTCATGCGGCACCGGCGGTGGTACGCTGTCCTGTCCCTACTCGGTAAACAGAACGATATACGCACCGTCCAAGGAGGTAAGGTACTGTAAACCTGTAGCCGCATCTCTGGAAGAATGGTTGTGTCTACCGGTATTTCTGATTATCGGGTTGTTGGCCGGTGCACTGTACCTCTCGGGTGTCAACCCGTTCAACATGTTCGCCGTGCGGGGCGGGCCGAGGTTCAAAACAGGCACGTACAGAATGCGTAAGAGAAGGGGTGCTTCTTTCTCCGTATCTTCGCTCATGTACGCAGGACTCACAGCCAAAGAAACCGCTAAAGGGATAAAAGAGGCAGGCGGCCTCCGTAAATACCTTGAATACGAATGGAAAGGTGTAAAGGATTTTCTCAAATCCGCGTATGTTGAACCTTTCAGCAGAACGAAGGAATTGGCTAAAGAGTACAACATCGGCCTGAAGAAGTTGGGACGTAAGACGTTCGGCAGACGAACCGTCCGGCCGTCAGAAGGGGCGGAGGAAGAAAGCAGCCAACCGCAGGAACAAAGTTTTGCAGTCACCCCCGGCACAAAAGGGTCTGGTCCGGCCGTTGTAGCAGGAGCCTATAAAGGTACGGTTCATCGGGCCGTGAAAACGTTCGCTAAAAAGACAGGGAAAGACTGGTTGGCCGTTACTTTAGGTATCGCGTACGCAGTGTTCGGAGCACCTTTCCTGAATACGATAGCACCGGGCATGTCAACAGTTGTACTGAGAAAGATAGACAAAAGTAATGCGAGAAAACTTGCAGATGCGCTTATTACAGGTAGATTCAGAGGCAAAAAGATAGATTGGGAGAATACCACTGCTGAGAACGGGAACAGGGTCGCCGTCACGTTGGTGTTCAGGGATGAGGAGGGCAATGTGATAGGTAAACTTAGGGTAGGTTGGGACGATATCCAAACCGTTGATGCACGGTTTAGTGAACTGACGAACGCCATGCCCGGGATATTACCCGACGCCATCGGCAATGTAGCATGGTCGAAACGGTTAGCAGACGTAATGGCAAAAGCAAAGGAGAGCGGTAATATACCGAGATGGTTAAAAGACGTTGTAGGCATGGCGCGTGAAGGGTCCGATAGAGATGAGATCATCAAAGCAATCATGAAGGTTATACCTAACAGAACGGCAGCACGGGATCTGGCTGACGAAATCATCAAACTTGCAGACAGAACGGATGCGGAGGTCATAAACCAGTTGTACAGCTGGTCCGTTTTGCATCAGAACGAAGCGACAAACGTAATGAAACAGGTGATGGGCGTCTTCGGCGGATCGATAATGTTGGCGTTGTACCCTGCAACCGTAGGACCGAACATAGAACTACCTGACTGGTATATGAAGATATCTGAAGAAATCGAGAATAAGAAGAAGGAACTTGAAGAACTGGAAAAGTCGGGCGCGTCACAGGAGGAGATAAACAAGAAAAAGGCCGAGATCGTGGAACTCATCCGATTGTTCGAACAGAGATACGACAAAGAGAAGGAGAAGCTTAGGAAAGTGATCGCAGACCTGGCAATAACAGAGGTGAAGACAATAGGTTACATGAAGAAGCTCGATAAAGCCTTAAAAGCGCAACTCGAACTGGCAGCGTTGGAGAAGGCGCGTATGGAGATGGAGGGTAAGGTGACAACGGTACATATTACATATACGCAGGACGGCGAGACCAGGACATCCGAAATAGACGTTGTGGACCTTGCACATTCGACGGGCGCGCAGGCAGCAAGGTTGAAACTGTCGCTCCTGAGCCAAGGGTACTGGATATATTCCAACGGAGGGATGGACGGGCTCCAGTTTTCCGGTTTCATAGATAACACATTGTCAAAGGTTACCGTTCCATCGCTTGCAGACGAATCCGATATCTACAACCCGGTGCGTGTCACCGACTGGGCGTTGGACATGAAATCGGCATCGGTCAGGTTCGGTGCCGCGCTGGGCATGATGGAACCGTTCAACAAACTGACTTCTCAAGAGAGAAATGTCATAGCAGAGGACGAAAAAACCTTCGCTGAGTATAAAAAGAGGGTCATACAGATAGGCAACTGGGTCAACTCGTTCGATGACAGGTTCGTCTCCGGTCTGCCGGAACATCCAGAACCCGAGGTCAGTGAAGCCGAACGATCGCTGAACGATGCGGTAAGAAGGTATTCGGAAGCGCGTGAAAGAGGGAACAACGAAGAAGCGGCTATCGCATTGACGGAGATAAGGGATGCACAGAACCAGATCCAAAAAGGGATGGGAGAAGACGAGAATTACCTTGAACAGAGCACGGAGTACGTCAATGAACTTCGGAAGATGACGGACAACGTTAACGAAGAGACGAACTTCCTCGTTTCCGGAATGGCAGCCACGGTTTCCTTCTTCAGAGGGTACACGGTCGAACCCTACGATGCCGAATCGAAAGACTTGTATCAGAAGATGGAGGAAGACTATTGGAAGGCAAGCGGACAGTTTGATATGTTGTACAACTCATATCTGACAAAGGATACATACACTCCGATACCGGATAATCAACTTAACGATTATTATTCAACGGCAAGCGAATCTATCCTTACAAGCATCGAATACCACGCAGCCACATACGAAACCTGGAGAGAAGAGGTCCAAGGCATAAAAGGTGAACAGAAACCCTATGAAAAGGAGGTTGCGGGTGCGGTCGGTGAGATGGTAAAAGCATTGAGAGAGATGAAACTCTCCGGACGCGAGGAATACTCGCATGTAAGCGCTCTGCACAACCAATGGATGACTGTGGAAGGATTACTGATGGAAAGAGGGATAAAACCTGACAAAAAAGTAATGAGGGATTGGAAGGAGTTGGACGAAAACACAAAGAACAACATCAAAAATACAAAACGGTTAAACGAACTGTTCAATGTACGGAAGGATTATGTCAAGAGTAGGAATACTGCTGTTGATTGGATGAAGAAGAGAGGTGTGTACGACCGTTACGAAACACATGTCAACGCGATCTCAAGATACGCAGATTTCTATTCCGAAAATCCAAGCGAAACCAACATCAAAATGATGAGATGGATAGCCGACAACATCAACACAGTATCCGAAAAGGTGAAAAAGGGGGAGATGGATGAAGAAACCGCCGGCAAAAAACTGCTGAGCCTTGAAAGAACTCTGGAACGTGCACAGGAGGAGAAAGACGTTCTCATGCTCGGTGGTATGTTAAGCGGTGAGATAGCCGTGTTGCCCGCTCCTTCAGAACTCGAAGCCATCTACGGCAAAGATGACCCGGACGTAAAAGAGTACAGGAAAACCTTCGAAGAACTGATGGGCGACACACGGATCAGTGACCCACTGATACCGGTGTACACATTACCCGGGGACCCGAGCATCTGGATGCGCACGGTAACGAGAACAGGTAGAAACCTCACACCGTCGAAGGCACGGAGAACGATGAAACGGTTGAAAACGTTAGCAAAAAAGATCACAGGTAAGAAGTAGGACCTTAATGGTTTATAAACGAAGATATTCCAATTATCTCGATGAACGGTATCAAAGCAGGCATAGATGAAGCAGGAAGGGGTTGCGTTATAGGTCCGTTGGTAATGGCCGCTGTGGAGTGCGATGAAGAGATACTGAAAAGATTGAGGGTCAAAGACTCGAAACTTCTGACACCTAGTCGTAGGAGGGAACTGTACCGAGAGATAAGGAAATACAGTAGAAAGGTGTCTGTTGTAAAGATGAGTGCCGAGGAGATCAACGAAGCTATGAAACAGAAGATAAATCTTAACGATATAGAAGCGATGATGGCGGCGCGTCTTCTCAAACGCATCAGAGCTAAAAAGGTGATAATAGATTGTCCTGACCCCACCGCTGACCTGTTTTCAAAGAGATTGTTGAGACTTGACGGTAGGATACTGGATGACCGGGACATACTGCTCGAACACAAAGCAGATGTTAATCATCCGGTGGTCTCTGCGGCGTCGATTATAGCGAAAGAAGTCAGGGAGAGGGAGATCAGAAAGATAAAGAAGGTCGTAGGCGAAGATTTTGGGTCAGGTTATGCTCACGACCCGGTAACCCGGGAATTCCTTAAGAAACATATGAAAGATGAGAAGGTCAGACCGTTTCTCAGGGTCGGGTGGAAGACGTTGTCCAACATACGCGAAGAGTTGGCACAGACCAAACTTGAAAGGTTCATACAATAGCACAATCTCCTTTCATCCGTATTTGTTTCTGTTCGAATTTTTGATAGGTATGAAAGTTTTTTAAATGTGATAATATATAAATAAAAATGGTGATGAGATGTTCAAGAAGATAGAAAAACGGAGAAAGGTGAAACGGCTCGTTAAAACATATCTCACAGCATCCGGAGAAGAAGCACCATCGAAACGGCGTGAAGCGTTTATAGAACTTCTGCAGATGGCAGGTAACCCCAACAGAAAAACCTTGATCAGAAGACTGTTGGAAAAGAAAAAGGATGAGATAGACAGAATGCTTAACGAGTTTAATCCAGAACTCCCTCCAGACTCATTACTCCGTTTTGACAGAGTGGGAAGAACAAAGAAAAGGTTATCAGTCCTAGGGATGGCTGTCTCTTTCCTGAGCGGTTTTGTGGTTCCGGGGAGCCTGCTGAAAATGGCTGCCGGCGGTGTGACCGTTCAACTGTTTAATATATACGTGCGTCTTGATGAAAGATACGAAACGTTAATACTGCCTAGATACATAAGAAAGATGATAAAGAAGAATGTGAAAAACACCTTTGAAGAGGTGATCGGATACCTGAATACCCCTGCCGGTCTGTTCGACTACTTGGACGAAGAGAAATTGAAAAGCGGGTTGGAAAAAGAGGGTTTGGGACAGAAAGACGTGTGTGAAGAAACGGCGACGGAAACGACGGACGAAGTGAGAGGAAACGGCAAAAACGGACTTTAAACATCTATCTCTATTTCGGAGACCTCTAGATCCCTATCGAACTCGCCGACCTCAGCCACCAACCTGTCCACCGTCTCAGGTTTCGCTCTGAGGACGGGATGTTTGGGCACCATATACGTGCAACATTCAAAATAAGGCTGCAGAGACAGGTCATACGTACCGATGGATTTAGCATAACCGATTATCTCCTCTTTATCGTAGGCCAATAAAGGACGGAACACAAGTATGTCCAAACCGTGCGTGATCGCGTACATGTTCTCCATCGTCTGCGATGCCACCTGCCCCAGACTTTCACCTGTGGTAATGGAACGTATTCCCAACTCATCGGCAACCTTCTTAGCGATGATAAACATAAGCCTCCTGTACACGACCATACGATACTTCTCCTTTTCCCTGCTCTTGGTGAGTTCGACTATCCTTTTCTGAACCGGTAAGAAATTTACACCGATGAGTTTTGTCGGATGATACTCTGACAACTTACGCGTTATATTGATTATCTTGTCTTCGATAATGGGTGTCCTGTAAAAATGAAGAAGGGTTACTTCGCAACCGCGTTTCATCATCATCCATGCCGCCACAGGCGAATCTATACCTCCGGACATCAGACACAACGTTCTTCCGGACACGCCCACCGGTAACCCGCCCAAACCATGGGACTTCTCGGTATAAACGTAAGTGCCATGTTTCGTAACCGTTACAAAAATCGTAACATCTGGAGTTTCCATATCTATCTGATGACCGTTCTCAGCAAGGTATCGACCAAGGGTTGCGTTCAGTTCTGGTGATGTGTAAGGCACATTTTTAAAAGACCGTTTTGTCACGATACGAAAGGTCGTTCCCAAAGGTGCGCGCGAAGCCACGTCAAGCACCGCTTTTTTTATGTCGTCGAGCTTGTGGGTTGTTTCCTTGACGAACATGAAATTCGATATACCGAAGGTTTTGCTGAGAACGCGCGTAACGTCCTCCCTTGAAGCATCCGAAACGAGAAAAAGATGGTCCCACCGCCGAACCAACCTGTACTCTGATATGCCTGACCTATCGAGTTTCATCTTAATATTATCGATGAGCCGACGGATGAACAGATCCCTGTTCTTCCCCTTCAACCAGATCTCGTTAAACCTTATGACACAGGATTCCATGGAGTTCCCCGAAAAGGATTCGAAAAAAATAAAAAAAGAAATTACATCATACCGCCTGCACCGGACATACCGCCCTCGCCGTATTCGTTGCCGCCTTCTTTACGTGTCCCTTTTGCGCTGATGATATCGTCGATCCTGAGTATCATGTTAGCCGCTTCAGTAGCACTGGCTATCGCCTGTTTCTTGACACGTGTCGGCTCGATTACGCCTATCTCCTTCATGTCACCGACCTTACCGCCGAACACATCGATACCGAAGGTTTTACCATCCTTCTCCTTGTGTTTGCTGCGCAGGTTTACCAACGCGTCGATCGCATCCATACCGGTACTTTCGGCAAGCGTTCTGGGTACGATTTCTAATGCATCGGCAAAGGCCTGGATGGCCAACTGTTCCCTACCGCCGACTTCTACCGCATAATCTCTCAGTTTCTGTGCAAGTTCCACTTCGGTAGCACCACCGCCGTACACGTACGAACCGTCTTCGATAGCGCTTGCAACGGCACCGATGGCATCGACAAGCGCCCGTTCAACCTCGTTCACTACATGCTCTGTTCCGGCACGGGCAAATATCGTGACCGCCTTCGCATCCTTACATTCCTCTATGAATATCATCTCTTCGCCCGCTACCTTTCTCTCCTCCACAAGCCCTGCTTCGCCGAGGTCCTCTGGGCTCAGACCGTCGAGTGTTGAAACGATACGTCCGTGCGTCGCACGCGAGAGTTTCTCCATATCGGACTTCTTAACCCTGCGCACCGCCATGATACCTTCCTTAGCCAGGAAATGCTGGGCAAGGTCATCGATTCCTTTCTGACAGAACACCACATTCGCACCGCTCTTCTTGATCTTATCGACCATCTCTTTTATCATCTTCTCCTCCTGTTGTAAGAAGGCATCCATCTGCTCAGGTGATGTGATGTTTATCCGTGCATCCATCTCAGTCTTCTCAATCTCCAAAGGACAATCTAACAGCGCTATCTTTGCATTCTTTACACTCTTAGGCATACCCGAATGGACCACCTCTTTATCTATGACCACACCCTTGATCAGCATTGTTTGTTTAACGCTTTCGCCGGGTTTCTTCTCGATCTTTATCAGGTCGGTATCGATGACGTATTTACCGTCCCTTTTCTCGGCAATCATTCTAACAGCGTCGACGATCAGTGAAGCGATGTACTCCTTGGAATCGCCGAGTCCCAACCCTTTAGAACTCATGGAGATCGCCGCGATCTTCTTCAGCGTTTCCACATCATCCAAACTCACCGGGTTGGCAAGCTCATCTAACAACTGATCACATTTTGTTGCAGCCATCCTGTACCCTTTCGTTATAGTACTGGGATGGATGTTCTGATCGAGGAGTTCCCCCGCATTCTTGAGCAGGTACCCTGCTACCAACACCGACGTGGTCGTCCCGTCACCCACCTCCTCATCCTGAGTTTTAGCGATCTCAACCATAATCTTTGCCGCAGGATGTTCTACGTTCATCTCCTCCAGTATGGTTGCACCGTCGTTCGTAATCACTATGTCACCGAGTTCGCTGACTAGCATCTTATCCATACCTTTAGGCCCGAGACTGGTACGTATGGCGTTTGCAACAGCGTACCCTATCATGATGTTCGTCCGTTGCGCATCCCGCCCGATGATCCGGGTTGCTCCCTCAGGTAATACAAGAACCTGTTGACCTTCCAACCTTGCCATGTTACCACCTCCCAACAAATTCGATCATGACACAAGATAACGACTAAATAGTATAAGATTTACTAGATATAATAATTGACCGGGTAAAATTTAAAAATCATGTGGAGGAGTGAATTCAATAAATTGAAGAGGGTTAAACCCTCACTCATACCCTTCTAAAAACGAAGAAGACGGTTGAGCCAATACCTTTCTATCAACGATGATGTAATCACCGATGGACATTACCGCGCTGTATGGAACGAGAACCAACCCCTCCTCTTTCTGTAACTGTCTGACGGTTACACTGTCAGGGTTGGGTTCGAGCAGCAGGTTTTCAAGTTTACCAGTAGTTTCTTGAATATAAACATCAACGAGTTTGCCCAACTCTTCACCTTCGTTAGATACGACCTTCTTGCCAGCGAGTTGCTTTGCGATTACGAGCTTAACCGGTTTGGCCATCATTATCACCTCAAATAGTTCTAACGTAATTATATTTAAATACCTTTCGTTTGATCCCGTTCTTATAGTGTTTGTGGACGAATCACGTCTGCCCGGCTGTTTACTAACTTTTTTAAATGTCTGGTTGAAATATTTTCACATGCTGTTGGTAACAGGAATGACTGGGAGACTCGGCAGAGCGCTGTATCCGATGTTGAAAAGGAGGAAACTGAGGGTCATCGTACGTGATGCCACCGAATCGGTAATGTTCGACAGAAACGTCGATGTTAGGGTTGCTGATATAACCGATGAAGACGCCCTTATCAAAGCATGCGAAGGTGTGGAAACAGTCCTTCACATGGCATCGGTGGTCGACTATTCCGCGCCTCGTTCTCTGATGTATCACGTGAACGTAAACGGCACTAGGTATCTTCGAGATGCATGCCTATCGAACAACGTGAAGAATTTCATATACATAAGTTCCACCGCTGTCTACGGTAAACACGTATTCGGAAGAAGAATGACTAAACCTATAAAAGAAACCGCTAAATGTCAACCCACCGATTATTACGGGATGACTAAGATGTATGCAGAACGGTTGCTGACAGACGTTTCTGACGAACTGAACACGGTGATACTACGACCATCGATGATCTACGGTCCTGAATTCAAAGAAGGTTACGAGTATGTGGTCGGAAGGATAAAACAGGGAAAGATGCCGATAATAGGCAGGGGGAACAACCGCATTCCGATCGTGCATTCAAAGGATGTTGCAACAGCGATTGTGAAAGTCATCAGGACGGTCGGAAAGAAAGACGTCAGTGGAGTGTACAACCTTTCGGTTGAGACTCCGCTGACTCAGGAACAGTTGTACCGTATCGTTGCAAACACGTTGGGTGTGGAACCGCCGAAAAAACATATCCCCTTATGGAAGGCAAGGTTAATGCTCAGGATCGGCTCTCTGTTTAAAGGGTATGATTATGAAAGGATGAGGAACTATATAGATAAACTCTCATCCGACAGGGTGTACGATATAACCAGGATGAAGAGGGTGTTCGGTTACAGACCGAAAATCGATTACAATGTAGGGATACGCGAGGTTGTAAAACTGTTGGACAAACAGGACCGTGCACTGTGAGGTGATAGAATGAAAGTTAAAGAGTATATAGTTAATGAACTGGAAAATAAGGGGGCGTTGTTCTTTGCGGTGATCGACCCGATAGATTACGCATCGCCGGACGACGCCGTCAACGCAGGAAAGACCGCCTATGAAAACGGTGCTGACGCAGTTCTGATAGGAGGGAGTATAGGAGTCCAAGGGATGCTGCTGGAACACGTTTCGCAGAGAATAAAAGAGGAGATAGACATTCCGTTGATACTGTTCCCCGGGAATCTTGCCACGCTAACCCCGAATGCAGATGCCGTCTATTTCATGACCTTGTTGAACAGCAGAAATCCCTATTGGATATCCCAGGTTCAGACGTTGGCCGCACCGGTAATAAAGATGATGAAGATAGAGACGTTACCGGTAGGTTACATCGTCGTCGAACCGGGAGGGTCGGTCGGATGGGTAGGCGACGCCAATCTCGTCCCGAGGAATAAACCTAAGATCGCGGCCGCGCTTGCAACAGCGGCTGAACTGATGGGTAACCAATACGTACTGACGGATGCTGGGTCCAACCCCGTTAATGGGCATATCCCTCTGGAAATGGTCGGAATGGTCTCCAGGGCTATAAGCGTACCCTATATCGTTGCCGGAGGGATCAGAACTCCGGAAGACGCTGAAAACATTGTTAAATCCGGGGCGGACATCATCCAGGTTGGTACGATGTTCGAATCTGAATCGAGCAGACAACGAATCAGCGATATGATAAAAACGGTTCACAAGACCGGCAAATCACGGATATAATCATTTATAAATGTTTATGAAGATGTGTAGGATGGGTGGCTCAGATGAAGGTAACTGTTGATAAGAACCTATGTATAGGATGCGGAGTATGTGCAGCATTGTGTCCAGATATCTTCGAACTCGGCCCGGACAACA
The DNA here is from genome assembly GCA_021163225.1 of Candidatus Micrarchaeota archaeon. Taxonomy (NCBI): domain Archaea; kingdom Nanobdellati; phylum Microcaldota; species Microcaldota archaeon. The sequence continues at coordinate 29,809 of JAGGXE010000015.1, forward strand.
AGTCCCATGTAAAAGACGGGGACCATTCAAGTTCCGCGGAATGCGCAAAGAAGGCTGCTAACGCATGTCCGGTAGCCGCCATTCATATAGAAGAATGAAAGAATGTCTTTTCTTTTTCTCGTTTTATTCTTTTTTTCGCTCAGGAGATGATGTTGTCAACGATACGTTGAGGTGAGAAAGGTTCCAGAGCGTCATAGTTTTGACCGATACCCACATAGATTATGGGTTTACCAGTTGCCCGACGTACCGATAACGCGGTCCCTCCCTTAACATCGCAATCCAGTTTTGTAAGGATAACACCGTCGATAGGAACCGCTTCATCAAACCCTTTTATCTGTTCGATTATCGCGTTACCGACCAGACTCTCACCGACGAATATGACATAATCCGCCTGTGACACACGTTTTATTTTACGCAACTGTTGAACAAGGTTCTTGTTTGTATCCTGTCTACCGGCAGTGTCCACAAGCACCACATCTATACCCTTAGATTTAGCATAGTTAACCGCATCGTAGGCAACGGAAGCGGGGTCGGCACCGTAACTCTTAGCGATCACAGGTATACCAAGTTTTTCACCGTGAACCTTCAGCTGTTCTATGGCTGCCGCACGGAAGGTATCAGACGCAGCCATCACCACGGTCAACCCGTTATTCTTGAGAAGATAGGCAACCTTAGCAATAGTGGTAGTCTTACCTACACCATTGGGTCCGACGAACATGATGACTACTGGACGTTTCCCCAGTTCTTTAACAAAAGATGGTAAGGAGAATCCAGGTTGTTCGCCTAATACGGCGAGCAGAGATTCACGTATGGCTTCTCTGACCTCCTCTTCGATACGGTCCTTACGTATCGGTTTATTCAACAACCTCTCCTTGATCTCGGCGACGAGTTCTTCCGCCACCTCGTAAGCCACGTCACCTTCCAGCAGGGACAACTCGAGTTCGTCCAAAACGTCCTCGATATCCTTTTCGGAGAGACGGATCTCACGTGAGGCTATCGTTTTAACCTTTGTAATCAAAGAGAGACGGACCTGCGGTTTCTTCCGTTCTTTCCCGCCCCTTTTCTTCCCCAACGGTTCACTCCTCCCTATAGGTTCTGTAATCTGCGGTTCTTCCCCCGCCTTCTCGGGAGAGACCGATGGTTCAGGCGTTTCCGCAACATCCTTACCGGTTAACTCGGTCTCGACCTCCGCACCCAGACCGGTATCCGAAGGACCGACGGTCTCCTCTATCTGTTCTGCGGGTTCGGTCGTGACAGTATCCTCTGAATCGGCATGTTTCTTCAGGCTGGAAACAAACTCTTTAACCTTCTTTTTAAGGAACCCGAACATCGTCTTCACTCATCAGAATTCATACTCCTCAACTTATCAACTACGGCGTTCAGGTTCTGACTCAGCACCTGAACATGTTTAACTTCTAAGTCCACGATCCTGTTGAGATGTTCAACGAGTTCATCTTTGCGCTTCTTTACCATGTATCCGCCGCCGACAGGAACTATGAACGTGTCCGGGTCAGTAACCTTGGCATGTCCGTAGACGAGCCTGCCGACAGGAAAAAGTATATTCTGTTCCTTCATCGTTCGCACCGCCTCGATCGTTACAATAAGGTCCTGAAGGAACGCCTCCCTTTGTTCGATCTCGTGCTGGATCTGCAACCCGTACATTTCATACATCTTCCTCTGATCATCCTTCATCTCATGACACCTCTTCCTTTTTTACAACCTGTTCTATCTTAACTTCGGTTCTGCGTATCCCGTGTTGTGCACCCAACAGCGAATACACCAACTCTTTTGCGTGTTTCTCACTTTTTGCATCGACAACCTTGACGAACGGTCTTTTTTCAGAACCCAAACGCATCACACCTTTAACTTCGTAGAACATCCGATCACCCCTCAATATCCAACCCTTCCATCAACCGTTGCACTTCGATACCGGAAGTAAACATCCCTGTCACAATACCGAACGAATTGGCAATCACACCTATACCTACAAAAGGTGAACCCATGTTCACGGTACCGTTGATACCTTTGACATGTAATATTTCCTCCACCTCTTTTAAAACTTCTGGTGGAACGTCGTTATGGATAACAAACCCTTTGTTCGTAACCGCACACATCGTCCCTACGGTCTTATAATCCATTATCCTGTAAGGCACGAGTTCTATTCCGAGCACGTCCTCGAACCTCTTCAGTTCTTCCCTTTCAAACTCCTCGTTAACAATACCTCCTTTATCGTTCACAGCCATACACAGACCCATAGAAGTCAAGACGCTTTTACTTCGGTAGACGTTCAACCCGGTTTTTTTGAAGAGGTTGACCTCACCATCGGTTGCAATATGGGGAAGGATTATCCCGTTGTCGTTCATTGCCACGTACACGCCTATAAGACGTGAACCGTCTACAGAACCTGCAACCACTTCAACGTTCAACGCTTCTATGGACCTCTTAAACTTTTCGGGCATATCCTTAGGCACCACTACGAATTTATCATTAGCCTTTGCAAATATGCCAACAAATTCGTTACCGTAGAAGGTGGTCTTTGCTACTCCCATTCCTTGCTCTCCCCGCTATGAAACATCCTTATTTTCTGTCCTTCGCTTCTTCCGACGACCTCTTTTTTTGTTTTTCTTTAGACCCTTCTGACGACTCTTTCTTTGACACCGCCTTCTTTTCACCCTGTTTCTTCTCAGATTTCTCCTCGCCCTCTTTCGTACTTTTCTTCTCCTTCTCTTTCTTTGTCTGTTTTTCCTCCTTGATCACAGTAACCTCTTCATCCAGCGTGTAGACATAGACCCTTCCTTCATGACGCACTACCTTGACCTTCACCTTTCTTGGCGGTTTCTGTATACCGTGGCGCCAGACCTCTGCATTAACATTGTTGCTCAACCTGACATGGTCGATATCGGTTTTCATATGACGGGATACGAACCGTTTGATAAAACTGACCGCCTTCTTACTCCTTACACTTCTGGGATAATCGTAAACCTTTCCCAAAGGAATAGTATAAACACGTTCATCCATAACACATCACCTTCTAATTTTTCTTAAGTTTTGTCTGCATCTTTATCTTTCTTCTTCTCCAATTTCTCTGTCTGCTGTTCGTCATAACCTTCCGGTTCGTTTTCGCGACTACGAACACCGGTACACGCCTGTTCTGACGTTTTGCTTTCACAACGAACATCTTTTCTTTTTCGGATTTTATACTACCCATACAAACCACCATCTCTCTTCATTTCCGTTTGATTATTATCCTCGGTTCCCTCCTCTGAGTAAGGTTTTTCAGCAGGTTCAACAGTTCCGCATCGGTCAGTTTCCGGTTCATCTTCGGCCCATACATTGATATGAGGTTGACCACTTGGTAATACCTCTCCCTGTTGGAGAGTTTAACGTTCATCAACCTTTCATAGGCGTTCGGTTCCAGATATTTTCTGGCAATAGCATCCATCTTTGCTTCCAATGCAGCCTGCTCCTGAAGTTTGGCATACGCCTCCTCCAACCGTTTTCTACGGATCTCCTCGATATCCTGGTCTTCGGTCATCTTTTCCACCGGTTTCATTATTTCGCTTTCTTCTCGTTGAACACTTCATAAGCGGTATTATCGAGCAGGGACCTTCCCTTCGGAGTTAGTACCCTACCTACCTTTTCCTTTTTTATAAGTTCGTACTTCTCAAGCATCTGTAAACCGCGCCTTATTATCGCACCGCCTGCTTTATAATGATGTTCTTTTTTCCTTCCCCTATTCTTTCTACCGCCGTAATGGGTCCTGAGACTGTTAACACCCACCCTTCCTTTAATGTATGCCTGTCTCAGCATCGAAGCCAACCTCAGATACCAAAAATCCTTCTGTTGAGGTCTTCTCTCGGCGTGAGCACCTGATTTAACGTACAACAAAAACTCAGGTTTCGGGATACCCATTGCCTTGAGTTTCTCGGCAGTTTTCTGTATCAGGTCGTTTGGAGGGACATCATAAACAGTAACCATTTTACCACCTCTTTCTCAACATATCTGAACGAACCTGGTTGACCTTTGTAAAACCGGGACAACGGTCCAGTCCTGGCTGGAATCCTTATATTTAAATGAGGATGCCTGTTTAAAAACCTTTCTTATCAACTTCACAACCATTATTAAATAGTATACGCCAAACTTAGAAAGGTGGATGAAAGATGGATAACGATGTAAAGAACAGCCATTTTAAAAGGTTGATAAATACTCTGGAGAGGGTCGGCACACACGTTAATATAGAGATCATATATTCAGAGCATGACCTCAATGAATCACCGCGGTTCGTGCAGAACCTTTCACGCCTATCCGACAGGATAAAAGTCACCACTATATATCTCATGGGAGAAGAACTTGAGGAACTGATGGAAGAATTGGAAACCGTCGATACACCGATCGTACTCATCAACGGACAGGTCAGTTTCATAGGCGAACCCAGTGAAAAGGAACTGGTGGACAAAATACTGAGCATGGTAGATAAAAACAGAGAACAATTTACAAGATACATGTAGGTAGGTTGAAATGTGGTAGATATGCCTCTGGAGTTAAGTTCCGGTATTACTGCCAAGATCCCTGCCGGCACAGGTTGAAATGTGGTAGATATGCCTCTGGAGATCATCTTTGACCCTGAAAGAAAGAGGTTTACAGTAGAACAACCCGAATCGGTCAGTTCGCTCCTTAGAACCGCTTACGGACGGTTGGTGAAAGGCAAAATACTTCTGCAACCTGAGGAAGCATTGTTCATACTGGATGCAAGGAACGGAAGATGTATAGACAAAAAGGGCAACCTGTACAAGATAACCGACCTTCTCCCTCTATTCTCCAGGAGAAAACGGTTCATCACGAGATATCTTGCATACAAAGGTTGGAGGGACAGAGGACTCATTGCAAGACCTGTCAACGAATGCAAAGGCCCTTACAACAGAAACCCTGTAAAGAAGTATCCCGAAGGTAGGATCGACCTGTCCGGATACGAAATCAAAGGATTGTTCAGTCGAGACGGGATGTACACAGTGTGCGAGAACGATGAAGATACCAAAGAACTTTATTACAAGTACTGGTTCGGTCAGTACGGTACATACAAAGCTGAAAAGAGGGGTAGTACAACCAAGTACGACATATTCGAAACAGTATTCCTGACGAAGAAAGGAGTATTGGACACGGGATATTCCGCCGAAGAAATAATAGAGATAGCCACCAAGAAAAACAGGTTCTTTGAAATGATGTACAACGTCTATGAAGATTGGCGGGAACACGGATACGTTCTAAAGACGGGTTTCAAGTTCGGGACGCATTTCAGACTGTATTTTCCCGGTGCTTCCCCAGGTAGAAAGGGTAAAGAATGGATACATTCAAAACATGTGGTTCATGTGTTCCCAACAAACAAAAGATTGAGCATCCCCGAATGGGCTCGTGCGGTAAGGGTAGCACACTCAGTACGTAAAACGTTCATCCAGGCTATTCCGGGAAAACTGAAGAGGGAAGACGTTACGCTGGACTATCTGCTGTACCATAGAAAAAAGGGCGGGATCGAAATACCGGGTGAGGATAAACCGAAGTATCTGATGTTGGCACTCAATGAAGAAGACCATATCACAGGCAGGATGTTGTCAAATGCGATAGAGGTCTGTAAAAGGGAAGGTCTCCAACTCCTCCTGTCGATCTGCGACAGAGAAACCGCTATCACATATTATCTGGTGAAACGGATCGAGATTCCGAACAGCAATCATGAATATTACGAGATAGAATGGGTGCTCCCTTAGAGTACCAAATGCCCGGGACACAACAGTTTCACATCCAAAGATTTCAGAAGTTCCACACTCCTCAAAAGGTCATCTTCGTTACCGCCCAAATCGGTTCTCCCGTACCATCCGTTACCGAACCATGTGTCTCCGGAGAAAAGGATCCTCTTATCTTCATCGTACAGTGCAATACTTCCTGGTGTGTGACCGGGAACGTGTAAGACAGTGAACGTAAAATCGCCGAACGAAAACACGTCGTTCGGTGCGATGCTTTTCAAAGGTTTAGTGTTCTCGGGGACATATGAATAACTGTTGACAGAGGTTATATCGAGTTCATGCATGTATACGTTTTTCCAATTAGACGCACCCTTCGTATGGTCAAGATGGTTATGCGTGAGTATGCACAGGTCGGGCGGTTCCTCTATCCTTCCGAGTCCTGCATCGATGAAACATCTCCTCCCATCGTCATCGATAAGGATGTACACTAATGAACTTGCAGGGTCCGTAAACACCATGTAAAGGTTGTCGCATAACCGTTTGATCATTGTTTCACCGTATATTCAAGGACCGAGAAACCGCCACTCGGTAAAACTGAGAGAACGTCCGACTCATCGATCTGATGTTCATCGATATGTTTATTCAAATGGTTGACTATCGCACGCGCGGCATCACCTTTCTTCATATCACCGGGTGTCACAACTACACCCAGCACTCCTTTTTTCCGTCCCGGAAAAACACGCACCGAACCGGTAGTTTCGTCCAAGTATACTGTGAGAACCAAAGGCATCGACCTGTACCAAACCCTTTCTCCGTGTATCATGAAACCTCCTTTACCAACGTATGCTCCCTGTTCGTATTTGGAAACCTGATCCTTCCGTACTGAGTACACATCCACAGATGAGTATCCCATCTTCCAACCCGATGAATAGACGGCTGCGAACTGTGCCGCCTCGGTTCGGTCCAACTCCGGAGCAGACAGACCGTTCTTTAACACCACTACTGAAGCACCGTGAACGTCCGCATGATAGAAAAGGTCGTTCGGTTCGAGGTATCTGGAATAAAGGATATCGTTCTGTTTGGCATCGCGACCCCCGAGAACCAGATAACCGTTTGTAGTGAAGAAAAACCTGAACCGTTCATACCATCTCTTCTCCCTTTTAACACGAACCCTCTTCTTCCTTGTCACCGGTTTTTGTTGCTCTTTTGCGATCAACTCTTTCGTTTTTTCGATCTCCTTTTCAAGGCGCGCGCGTTTAGCGCGCGCCGTTTTAGCTTTCTCGTAGTACAAGGCGGCAATCTCTTTCAACGTACGTCTTAAATCGAGCACTATCTTCATATCAAAGCACCGCATCATCTTCAACGTCAAGTATTTACGAGAAGAGGAGTTCGGGTTATTAAACCTTTTGGTTCGGGGCTCTGTAGAAATCATTTTTAATTCTCTGGTAAAGGTTGAATGTTCGGAGACCTGCTCCTGTATAGAAATGAGAATGAAGAAAGATGAGATTGGGGTGGGGACCGACGAAAGTAAGAAGAAAACATTAAAAACTTAATCTGGGTTAAGGGAAACTATGAACAGGGTCGAATCGGCTGTCGTTTCAGGGATTGCGCTCAGTCTTCTGATAACTTCTCTTTCAGACACCGTGCTTCTCGGTGCGATCCTAGGTTTTATATCGATTGTGATACTGACAAAACTCGCCGGGTTCAAAATCCACGAGAGTGTAACGGTCGGCGGGATCGCCATGCTTCTGTCATTCATATTCATCACATTGGGATATGCCGATTCCCTGGGCACCACGGGCGGGTTGCTGGTCATGTTCACGGTCGTAGGGTACACGATGATAGGTGCGTTCGGAGGATGGTTGGGTTCAACGTTAGGAGGTGTTAGAGCATGACGTATATAGAAACGTTAATACTCGACATAAAGAACTCTCTGGCGAACATCGGTGCTGCGTTATCGTTGATACTCATCATACTTGGCGGGATAGTGTACGGAATTTCCCAAGGCATGCCTGCGGAAACGAGAGGTAAATGGCAATCGATGGCAGTCGGCCTTATCATAGGGGGAATCATAATGGCCGCGATAGTCGGGTCTGCAGAAGTGATAAGAAACATCGCCATGAAAGCCGCTACTGCGGAGTGATGCCAGGATGGTAAACCCAGGAGATTTCACTATTGCCGGAGCGGTTGCAGGGTTAACCATAACGTTGTCAGGCATAATAATAGGGTTAGGTATAGCGTTGGGAAGCAAAAAACTCCTGAACAGGGGTAAAGAAGAACTCATCCAGGGGATACTGAGCGCAGCGTTGGTCGGATTGTTCATGAGTCTGATAACGTCTACTGATACGGTCGCGTTATCACTCCTTCCGCCGGTCGAAGGCGCAACAGGCTCTGTGTCATATCTGACGACGTTATTCTCGC
>JAGGXE010000016.1 GCA_021163225.1 Candidatus Micrarchaeota archaeon
CCGAGCGTGTACAACCCGACAACGATACATACCACAACAGCCAACATAACCACAGCAACAACCTTCTCCAAACGCCGCATATCCATAATTCTGCACCTCTACATCTTGATAAGCATTACCTCGATAGGTATTACACCTTTGAGAAGAATTTATTTGAGTAGATTTATAAAAGTTATCACATACTCCAAGGTCATTACGATTGTGAATAAACGGTTAATTCGCTTTCTATTCTTTTATATAACCAACTTCCTACATCCCTCTTTCCCACAATCCAGTGCCCGTTTTTCACCCGGACCATTGTGCACGGGATTTATCCAAGATAGGCATAAGATAAAAGGGAACTATAAAACCTGCCGGAAACCCTGTCAACACGCGCACGGTATTAGTGCTCTCCCAGAACCCTAACAACTGAAAGGTACCGTCAACGCCCATCGGAATGATGAACATAATGAACAACCATACGGGTAGGATTGGATAACCTCCTCTCCTGAAAAAGATGAACAACAGCATTAATCCGCCGATAAACATGCCGGTGTAAAAGGAGATGCAACGCGCACACACCGGAAACTTGTAACCCATCCCGAGAACCGGATCGACGGACACGATACCGTTTGTCATAGCGGAACATCCGGATACAGCAAACGCATCCGGATATATACAGAACGAACGCGATGGCACCTGATGACATATAAACGAAAATGCGCGGTAAACACCCTCACCTATTCCCCGGTCGTACATGTAGATGAACGGAGTAGTAAATATAATGGTGTTGAACGTAGCAGTCAAAACCAGGTATATGACGAGAACGGTCGGAACCTTCGCATTCATCGGTGATTTCATAGAAAACTTAACTGGGATACAACGTTTAAAAGATTTGCATCCCCACGGTATTTTAATCAGATGATTTATGTTTCGGGTGATGGATATGAAAAAGGTAAGGAAGGTCATTATCATGGGTGCCGCAGGTAGGGATTTCCACAATTTCAACGTACTGTTCCGTAACAATCCCAACTATAAGGTAGTAGGGTTCACGGCTGCACAGATACCACATATCGAAAACCGAACATATCCGAAGGAACTTGCCGGTCCATCCTATCCCAAAGGTATACGGATCTTCCCGGAGGACGAACTGAAGGATCTGATCAGTAAGAAGAAGGTAGACCTGTGCGTGCTCTCGTATTCAGACCTGTCCAATCAAACAGTGATGGAGAAGGCTGCAACGGTTAATTCTGCGGGTGCGGATTTTATGCTAATCGCGCCGTCACACACGATGCTCAGATCACGTAAACCGGTGATCTCGGTGTGCGCCGTAAGAACCGGTTGCGGCAAATCACAGACGACACGATGGGTGGTCCAGCGGATCAAAAGGTTCGGGTTAAAACCCGTAGTCGTCAGACATCCCATGCCCTACGGCGACCTGAAGAAACAGATGGTCCAACGGTTTGCCGATTACGAAGACCTGGATAAGTACAACTGCACCATCGAAGAAAGGGAAGAGTACGAACAACATATTAAAGATGGAACGGTTGTGTATGCAGGGGTGGACTATGAAAGGATACTGAGGTCCGCTGAAAAAGAAGGTGATGTAATCGTATGGGACGGTGGTAACAACGATACTCCGTTCTTTAAACCTGACCTTCACATTGTAGTCACCGATGCTTTAAGACCGGATCACGAAAGAACCTATTATCCGGGATTAACCAACCTGATGATGGCGGACATAGTAATCATCAACAAAGAGAACACCGCACCCAAAGAGAATATAGAACGGATCATCAAAAACGTCAGACGGTTCAACAGGCATGCTAAAATAGTTCATGCCGACTCGGTTCTGAAACCCGACAAGAAGATAAAACGAGGTTCGAGAGTTATAGTGATCGAAGACGGACCCACGCTGACCCACGGCGGTATGCCGTACGGTGCCGGATACGTGATCGCTAAAAGATACGGTGCCAGAATTGTCGATGCATCAAGGTACGCCGCCGGTGAGATCAAAGATGTCTACAGAACCTACCCCCATCTGAAGAACGTGTTACCTGCCATGGGTTACTCGGAAAAACAGATCGCAGACCTCAGAACGAGCATACTTAATGCCAAACCAGATGCGGTGATCGCAGGTACTCCGATCAATCTTGAACGTCTTCTGAAAATAGACATCCCTGTTGTTCACGTTCGCTATTCACTGAAACCTAAGAACAATCTGTTAACCCGTGTAATCAAGGATGCAGTGACAAAGTGCGTGACTAATGTTTGAACAACCCGGGATAAACAAGGTTCAGTGCTATCACTGCCAAAACCAATAGGGTGCCGCCGATGTACCAGTACCAACATACACCGAACATCGAACCGTAATCATGACCGTAAAACATGCAAAGATGACGAGTTTCGAAAGACACGTTCGACGCATTTGTAAGATATGACCCGAACACAACCTTCCTTGCTTCTAAAGGTATTTCAATCTGACCGTTCTCATCAGGACGAAACGGACCGTACGTTTTACCATCTTCATCTATTAAATACACCATTACATCAGATGCAGGATTACCTGTTGAATCATGGATCGTCAGATACCGTCTCCCGATAAAGATGACTTTCTCCGAACCCGATGCGCCCTGACCCTCAGTATCTTCGTGACGATATTCTGTCGGATGCGACGCATTCGACCGATCCTGAACGTCCGGAAACTGTTCGTGCACCGATTCGTTTGCTCCCTCGACAGGTTGACATGAATGGTCCACACAAACCATCCCTGCACCGCAATCGGCATCGTAACAACATTCGTAGTGCACACAACGATGATTATCTATGTATCCGCAGACGCATTCCAGTTTTTTACATGTTCCGTTATCGCAGAACTCATCATAGCCGCAATCCGAATCGGTAGTGCATGACACAGAAAGAGCGGTTTGATTGGATGTCTCGACGGTTTCGTTAGATGTCTCGTTCATCGTCCGGTTGCGCGGAACGTACGAACAGTTTACCGTAATCTGAAATTCGTAGGATTTATATCTATCCTTACGCACGTACGCGGAATACACTCCGTTATCCAACTCGAACATCACGTATCCGTTTGCATCGGTGTAGTTAGCGCTCAGAAGATATTTGTACGAACCTACAACCCTGCTAACAGAAACCCTGGCATTAGAGACGGGATCACCTTCAGAACTCACATAAAACGAAACCTCTGCAAACGTATCTCTACAAGAGATGTTTGCCACGGCTTCTAGACGAGGTTTACGTTTGGACGACGAGGATGAAGACGCACGTCTGTTGACGGTTAACAAAGCAGATGTTTGTGCAGAGGTATAGTTTTGAGACCCTGAAGCGTTACATGTGTAGTTGTAAACGTTCGGGTCGAGTGTTCCCACATCAGGGTTAGAAACCGCCGTACCGTTCCTGTACAATGTAACGGATACCTCATCATTGTTTGCGGTACAACTCACATTTGTCGCGGTTGGATAGGTTACCTCCCACGATGGCGAAACCGACAATGTAAGTATTGTCGGTGCTTTAGTTATGTTCACATATACTAGAACGGATGCTATGTTATTGTAAGTGTCGTTCACACTCAAGTTCAACGGATAAACACCGGTTGCAAGAGCCGTTCGGTTAACCAGTTCTCCTGTGGTACCGTTAATGTAAAAGTGTGTAGTATCGTTTATCCAATATCTGTCGATACCCGATGTATCGGTGGCATTGAAATCGTAGTGAACGGGATCACCGTAGGTAACAGTAATGTTTGCAACATCTGTCCATGAAGGCAGAGTTGTGTCCACATTTATCCTCCTCACTTCTGTACTGTTCGTGTTACCGAAGGTGTCCTTAACAACAAAGAAATAGTCATAACTACCGTCGGATAAACCGCTCTTGTTCACGGATAACCAGTAGTTCGGTGAACTGCCGGACAGGTCACCGACATCGTATTGGGTCACGCTACCGCTCCAGTTCAGCAGAACCTTGTCCACAAACACCTCTGTTATGCTTATGTTCAGGACCACCCAATCCCGATTCGTTTTAGAATCGTTTACAGGAGTGGGCGGTACGAAAGATACCTGTGGAGGATGCGTATCGAGAAGGATCGTCCGTGTCTCGGTTCGGTTCAGGTTGCCTGCCTGATCCTGTGCAGTAGCGTTCAGGTAATACGTGCCGTCGGACAAACCTGTAAAGTTGTGATAACAAGGTGACGAAGAACATGTGTGATGTTCCACGGATGAACCGTACAGGTATATCGTAACGGATGAAAGATGGGTGTCAGAAGCGGTAACGTTCGCACTGACCCAATCCTGAGCATAATTACCCGATGCAGTCGTAGGCGATACAAAATCTATCGATGGAGCGACCGGATCAAAAGTTATATGACGTTGGGCAGTATTTGCAAGGTTGCCGTGGGTGTCGACGCAATAAACTGTAAAGACATGGTCGCCATCAACATCGGTTTTGTTCAAGTACCAGTTGGTATCCGAACCGTCCATGGTAATGTTCGACGCGTCCCATTCCAGAACACAACTACCCGATTCGTCAAGCGTTACATTTATAAATGTCCAGTTTCGCGGAACCATCGAACCGTCGGGGTCCGTCGGTGGGACGAAGGAGATCGTCGGCGGTGTCAGATCGCATACACCGTCCCACGAAGAACCGTTAATATAGTACAACTTGTAGTTCGATGAAGGAGTGCTGTTTGTGTACGCAATCACGAACGTTCCGGGGCATAAAGAAACTCCGGTGAGATGGTAATATCCAGCCACAGATAATAACCCCTCTTGATACGGGTCGTCTTCAACAATGAACGGTGCGGTGTATTCGGAACCGTCGGGATAATACACACCTGCCAGTATAGCATCTTCATCCTTATCATACCATGCAACCACGAACACAGCATCGCCGTCGCGTGTTTTCGCTGCAGACACCGAGATTCGCGCACGGTCACCTGTGTTCGTATCTATATCTTTCGGAGAGACTACAGTGCTTCCTGATGTGTCGCGTACTGTGATCGTAATATCTCTGTCCGATGAATCGTACCATGCAATAACGTAAGTAGTGCTGTTCAGAACCGTGCTTGCCACCTGACCATCGTTTCCTATGTTAGTGTCAACATCACCGTTTCGGTAAGTTGTACCAGAATTGCTTACCTCTGCATAGGAAGCGTCGTGAGCGTTGTCATCGTACCATGCGTACAACCAACGGTTAGCATCTATACCGTTGCAAGACACATAGTTCTGAAGTGTTTTGTCAGGGTTCATGTTACCGTCTACACGGTGTTCTCCAACCAACTGAGTGCCATCATTCGAATATATCTTATAATCTGCATCGTTGTCAGCATCATTGGCATAACACACTACAAACCTGTCCCCGTTCCCTATCTCGGCAACCGATACGTCCGGCCTACTACCCACGTTGGCATCGACAGTTATGGTAGATGTTTCTGCAGAACCGTCCTTGTTGTAGACCGCGGCGCGAACATCCCTGTCCGAACCGTCTATCCATCCGATGACAAACTTGTCGGAATCGATCGGTGACAGCGAAACCCGCGACCGGGAAGTATCGAGATGGTCAACCGTGACCGGCCCTGTTATCAAGTTTCCGTTTGTATCATAAACCTTGAAAAACAGGTCGCCCGAAGACGCGTTGATGTAAGCGATCACGACCGTATGGTTATCCAAAGGTGTTACTGCAACATCTAAAGAACGCATACCGTTACCGAAGGTACGCTCACCGGAAGCAGAAACCGTGTTCGACAACCCGGTAGAGATAAGGAACAATAAAAACACGGCAACCGAAAAAATCCTGTTGCAACGCATGTTCGTTTCGGTCATCCGGACCCCGTTATATAAAAAGAATAATTAATTTAAATCTTTTTGTGTATATATCAGTTTTTTGTTCGAATTTTTTTTTGTTCGGATTTCGGACAGATGTAGGTGCGGTCACAAGAACGTAGGAACCGTCACAAACGGATCTGCTGACCTTCTGACAACAGGGTGATGAGGTTACCATTCTCACCGGTGCTGATCAGGTCAGGCAGGTAATCGGGATAATGAATACCGTAGACCTTCGAGAGGACGGTTTCGGGAAGGTTTGCTAGGTCTTCAACAGATGTGTGCGCCGGATTGTTGCCTATCTCGTGAATGATCATATCACAGTCCTCAAGAAACCCGATCAGTTCTGACGAAAACAACGTGTCCGACGAATAACCTATCTTCTTACCTTTGTATTCAACTTTGATTGCGTACGTCGGCGTGCAATGCAACGTTTTCATAACCTCGACCTTCACCGGTTTGTCACGGACCTTCAGCACAATGGTCTTCCTCTCTTTAACAGGCGTGATTTCGAAGTAGTAATCGAGGTCAACGGTTCCAAGTCTACCGCGGAGATAACCGCACGGGTTCATCGGACCGGCAAACCTCTGACGGAACAAGGGAACCACTTCTTCACCCATGATCACACGCGTTTTCCTCTGGTTAACAAACCGGTTCCAAAACCCTAACCCTTCCAATCCGTTAACATGGTCGCCGTGGATATGACTGATGTACACGTTCTCGATAGTTTCAGGTTCGATACCGTTGCCGTACCTGTCCAGCACGCTGAGAAATCGGTCCGGAACCTCTACGAGAAGGTTATGCTCAAAGTCATCGAAACTCAGGACAAAGGACGTTGTAACGTGTTGCACGGTGAAAGGAGTACCGACGCCGAGCACGGTTACAGTAATCAAAACCGTTCACCCCTGTGTAATGATTAAAGAACGATTCATCTCAAAACTGTGAAACTGACATCAGTCAACCTCTCCTCAAGTTCAAGGATTGCAACCATCATAGATTTAGCGGGCGGTAGTTTAACGACCTCGGTTCTACCTATGGAAGTCCTACCCTGTCTCTCATGGATATGTCCGCATACGTTAAC
>JAGGXE010000017.1 GCA_021163225.1 Candidatus Micrarchaeota archaeon
ATGGGTGGATGTATGACCGTAGGTCCGGGTTTGTTTGACGAGTGGCCAATAGTTGTCGCGCTTTTTGTCGGTGTGTACGTGTGCGCCGCGTTGACGAGCAAACGGCTGCGAAGCAGCCGTTTGCTCAAACATCTTATCGTTACCGTGGCGGTAGCGATGGTCATCTCCTTTGCCATGAAAACGGTCTGGACCGTACCCCGTCCGTGTGCGGGTATGCCGGTATGTCCTCCTTCGTCAGGGTTACCCAGCGGTCACACCGCGTTTGCGTTTTCCTTTGCTCTACCTTTCCTCGGAACCGTTCTGTATCCGGTGATGGTCGTTCTTGCATGGGTTGTCGGATGGTCGAGGGTCGCTTTAGGTGTGCATTCATGGCTAGATGTTGCAGCAGGGATAGGTGTGGCAGGTATATCCTATCATCTGTCCAAACTTTTCGTAAACCCTGAAGACGAGAGAACTGTTACAGAACCGATGGGTAAGGAGATACTGAGACAGTGTATCCACGTATTGGCGGGGTTTGTGATAGCGGGTCTGTTGTATTGGTTCGGTTTGGAACAGGGTGCGATGTGGTTGACGGTTTTCTTTGCTTTGGGTACATTGGCTATGCAGGCGCGCGCCTCCGGTCTCCGTATCCCGTTAACGGAGTGGATCTTCGATACCTTCGAACGAAAGAACAGGTTCGGTCACGGAGCGATGTACTACGCATCCGGAGCTTTTCTGGCGTTGGGTATGTTGAGGTCGTTCCAACCTGTGTTTGTGATACTCTGGATACTGTCCGTAGGTGACGGGTTGTCAACACTTGCAGGTAAACGGTTCGGTAGACATAAACTTCCCTTCCCTTTCAACAGGTCGAAAACCGTCGAAGGGTCGGCGGCGTTTCTGGTCGGTTCGCTTCTCGCATACCCGATATACCCCGTGTATTCAACGCTTGCTGCGGTATGTCTGGCAACCGTTGTAGAAGCGCTTGACCTGAAGGTCGATGACAACGTGTTGATCCCGGTAGTATGCGCGTTGGTGTACATGCTGTGACGGTTGAGTTCGCGGCAACCGTAAACGAAAAATGGGATAATTGTGACGTTTTATGAGAATAGGTTTTTAAACCGGAAACATAATATAACGAATTATGCAGACGGTTACTGTGCCAGATGATGCATTGTACAGACTGAAAAAGGGTCTGGATAAACTCGAATCCAGGCTGGATGTAAAGGTCCGTGTGACCGATAACCGTGTAGAGATAGAAGGGGATCCTGTGAAAGAGTATTTTGCCAAAGACGTTGTCAGAGCGTTGATCCTAGGGTTCAAACCGAACGATGCGATGAAACTCACAGAGGAAGGTTATACGTTGAAGGTGATCGACCTTAAGAAACTCGGGTTTTCAGAGTCCGCTATCAGACGACAGTTGGGTAGGGTGATCGGCGAACACGGTAAGGCTAAACTGATGATCGAGAAGAAGGGTGACGTAAGGTTGAGTATATCCGGACACACCGTTGCGATCATCGGGTTGTACGACGATGTCGAAATCGTTGCCGAAGCGATCCAACGGCTTATAACCGGTTCACCTCATAAGAATGTTTACAGGTTTATCGATGAAGCCGAGATCCATAAATCGTTGGTAGAATAGGTGTTTATCATGGGAGATGATGTGTTTAAAGAGTTTAAGGAACATTCGGTTGCAGAGTTCTTCAAGAAGAACAGACAGATGTTGGGGTTCTCAGGTAAGGTCAGGTCGCTGACTACGATCGTCCACGAGTTGGTGACCAACAGTCTCGACGGTGCCGAAGAGGCAGGTATACTTCCCGAGGTTAAAGTGGTGATCAATGAGATAGACAGGGATGAAGGTAGATATAGGGTGCGTGTTGAAGACAACGGTATCGGTATACCTTTCAAACATCTGGGCAAAGCATTGGGTATGATGTTAGCGGGTACGAAGTTCCACAGGTACGTCCAACAGAGAGGTCAACAGGGTATCGGTGCGGCAGGTGTTACGATGTATGCGCAGCTCACCACAGGTAAACCTATACATGCGGTATCAGGTTACAAGGGTGTTAAAGTATCGTGTGATATATCTATAGATTTCAAGAATAATCGGCCGGTCGTGTCGAACGTTGTTAAAGAACCGAGCGATTGGCACGGTCTGATATACGAGGCAGAGGTCGGCGATGTTAAGTACGACCGCGGTGTTTACGGAGTGTACGAATATCTGAAGAGAACGGCTATCGCAAACCCTCATGCCCAGATCACGCTCATAGACCCGTCCGGTGAAGAGTTCGTGTTTCCGCGTTCGGTGTTTGAAGTGCCTCCGAAACCCAAACCAGTTAAACCGCATCCGTTGGGTATCACTACCCATGACCTCGTAGATTTTTGTCATCATAGTAGAGGGTATTCAACACTTAATCAGTTCTTGGTCAACGAGTTTGCCAGGTTTTCCCAGAAAAAACTTGTCGAACTGAGGGAACTTCTCCCCGACATAGATTTCAAGAAACATCCCCATCAGATCACATGGGAGGAGGCGGACCGCATCGTCAAAGCATTCAGAAAGATGAAATGGATAGCACCTTCTACCGAAGGCATATATCCAATAGGTGAGGAACAGATCCGTACATCGATGAAGAATATACTCGACCCGGAATTCCTTGAAGTAGTGGAACGGAAACCGTCGGTCTTCAGGGGAGGTATACCGTTTATCGTGGAGGTGGCTCTTGCCTACGGCGGGTCTGCGGGAAGACGTGTGGCCGGCAGGTCAACGAGCGATATAATGAGGTTTGCTAACAGAGTGCCTTTGCTCTTCGATGCTGGCGGTTGCGGTATCACCGAAGCGGTCCGGTCCATAGATTGGAAACGGTACGGTCTGAAGAATTTCGATGAACTGCCAGTAGCGGTTCTGGTCAACGTTTCATCCGTCCATATACCTTACACAGGTGCGGGTAAACAGGCACTGTCCTCCGAGGATGAGATAATCGGCGAGATCAGGAATGCGTTGATGGAATGCGCGCGTAAACTGCAGAGACATCTCCAGGGTAAGATAAGGGAAAGGGAAAGGGCAACGAGAAAACGCGCGGTCAGCAAGTACGTTAATCAACTGGCTTCCGACCTGTCCGAGTTGGCAGGATGTCCTGATAAGAGGGATTGGATAGTGCAACAACTTAACGAGATCATCGAAGAGAAGTACGGAGGTACCCGTGCTAAGATGATCGCTAAGAAGGAGGACGGTGAAGAGGTTCTTCTCGATGAAGAAACAGGTTAGAATGAAATGTGTCAGAAAGGTGATGTGTAATGGGTTACGATAATCCCGTTGTTAAAAAGCTCGAGGATTTGGGTAAACAGATGCTCGACGAGATCAGGAACAACGAATCGCCCAGTTTTGTTACCGGGTTGAGGTCCAGGAGTAACGTGTTCTACGACGAGGCAACAGGTGTGATCAGGTTGGGTGATAAAAAGGAGGAAAGAACGTTTGTCAACGTTGCCCAGGCAAGGAGGTTTATGCAGACGGTCGCCATCGCTAACAAATGTAAGAAGTTTTTGGAAGAGGGACTCCATACCAGTATCAGAGGGTTGTTCTACCAACTTAAGTTTTCCCTAGGCGAAGATGTTGAGGAGGAACTGTTCAGTGATCAGAGCGAGTCCAACCCGTTGATTGAGGACCTTGAACTCGCACTCAACGTCAAACGTGAAGACCTTAACCTCAGCACCGCTAGAAAAGGTGTGGTTGCCGGTCCGATGGTACTCAGGGATCGGTTCGCGGGTGAAGAGATAGAGATCGACCTAACTAAACAGGGTAGGTCTGGTTGGATGATACCTTCAGATGTCGATAACGGTATGAAGATCGAAAGTATAGATGCTGAATGGGTGCTGGTCGTGGAAAAGGATGCGATATGGCAGAGACTTAACGAGGACAAGTTCTGGAAAAAGGAGAACTGCATCCTTCTGTCACCGCAGGGACAGGCGTCGCGCGGAGCGCGACGCCTGCTTCGTAAACTGGCAGACATGGGTCTGCCGGTCATCGCATTCACGGATTGCGATGCATGGGGATGGTACATATACTGGACGATAAAAACGGGTTCCATGAACCTTGCCTATCTGGGAACCCATGTGGCTGTACCTGAGGCGCGGTTTGTCGGTGTGACCATGCAGGACCTCAACGATTACGATTTTCTGAAGAATCTTACCATCAAAGCTAAAGATGTGGACATAAAACGTGCTCAGGACATGCTTTCTTATCCGTGGATCAATAGACATAAGGAATGGGTGAAAGAACTTAAGACGGTTATAAAGACTAAGAAGAAACTCGAACAGGATGCTTTACAGGGTCCGAAACTCTCATTCATCGGCGATTACCTCCGCGAGAAGATATCTGAGAATAAACTGTTGCCGTAAACGCAGACACGCAACAAAAACACAGTAGAATTAACTTAAGTTAAATTGCGATTTGATTAAGTTGACTTAAATAAAATCGAAATTTAGTTAAGTAGTTAGCCGGAAATCAGGAACGTTGCCGGGAGGATGAGCGGATCCGCCCTCCAGTACCTATCATCCGCCTTTATGATGAAGGAGTAGTCGAGCAACCTCTTCAATGCCGTGTTTAAACTGTTCGGGTTGATACGTTTTCTCAGGTCTCTGTTTACGTAAGCATTCAGTTCGGACCATGACACCCCGTTTGCGTTACGTATTATTGCTATGTAGAGTTTTCTGTTCCTGAGTCTTCTTAGAAAACTGTCCAGTTCGGATGCAACGACGCGGATGGCCAGTTCTCTTGTAGATTCAAACGCGTTCCTTTTTTTCAGAACACCTCTTTCGTAACCGTACAGAGTGAGCCAACCGATGAGTCCATCCAGTTCATCGACTACCCTGTCTATTTCCTTTTCCGATACTTTCATGTTAATCTGTTTAAAACCTTCTTTGAGGTATTCCTGTGAACGTGAGCGGTCTAACCTCTTCAGAATAACCTTGGTTATCCTCCTGCCGAAAAGCGGATGTTGCGGGTCCTTCTCTCCGGTTACGTGTTCCAAAAGTCCGACTTCACTACCAGAAAGGATGAATCTCACGTTCGGAACTCTATCGTAAAAATACGAAAGTATATCGGCAAGTTCGTACGGATCCATACGCTGTGCTTCGTCTATGAACACGGTAATCCTGCCTGCGTTTCTTATCGTTCTTTCCATCGTGGTGAACGATCTTTTGTTGACCCGTACATCTAACCCTATCCCCATTATCGAGAAGGTCAAACCTTCTATCCTGCCGAATACCTTGTCTTTACCGTTCTTTGCTACTTCGTATATTGCGGAAGGTACCTCTTTTTTCGGAGATATAACGATCCGCCCGTCGATCCACAGTTTAAGTCCTTTGATCTCGTTGTATACGACATTCATAAGACTCGTTTTACCGACCCGTCTCACCCCGACGATTACGATGATCCGTTCTCCCGCCTTTAGCGCCTTTTTTACTGTTGCATACTCTTCTTCATAATTGAACAGGTCTTCCTTCCGACTCTTCGGTTCTATCGTGAAATACATGATAATATCGATGCAGAAAGGTTTTTAAAACTTAAGTTAAATTGCGATTTGTTTAAGTTGACTTAAATAAAATCGAAATTTAGTTAAGTTACTCATAATAAAATTTGATTTTGCTTAGGCAGTTTTTATACACTCGTTCTCTTGTAATCTCTTTCATTTAACATTAACAGCGCTTCTGACAACGTAATGATAATCAGGGTGGAATGTTGTTTTTGGTTTAACCTTGATCTTTTCGTCACCAAAATATTTATCTCTCAGATAATCAGAGAACCCGGCACGGTTGCTTATCCCTCCGGCATCCGTTGTTATGTATAAACCCAAATCATTCTTCTTACAGAAGTCCTTGATCCGTTCCATGACTTCGTCAATGAATTCGTGTTTCTTATCGGTGCTTAGGTTGGACACAAACCCTTCGCTAACATCAAACCCTATTATTATGATCGAATCTTTACCTTTTATCTTTCTTA
>JAGGXE010000018.1 GCA_021163225.1 Candidatus Micrarchaeota archaeon
ATATCTTTCAGAACATCCGGAAGATAAAGATATAATCTCTCTGTGGGACGATACACGAAATAAATTATTAACAATCTCTTTAACAAAAAGAAGATTACAAATTTTAAGGAAGATGTGGAGAAAATATAAAAAATCTGGTGATTGGAAAAGACTTATTAACGATGTTTGGAATTTTATTAAACGATTAAGTTCTAAGAGAAGAATAGAAATTCCGCCATTTGAGAAGAGTAAACTAAAACTTGTCGCAATAGATTTTATTTCTTGATTTTAAAATATTGGCGAGACAGTGAAACACTCCAATTTTTCATCTTCCACAAAGGCAAGAAGTCTGTCATCATCTTATTTCTCGGTATTCTATACCGTAAAGTTCGCACCATTCCCTAACCCGTTTCTTCTGTCCCGAAGTCAACCCTTTCTTCTCCACTTCGATACGTTCGACCGGTTCCACGGACTTTTCGATTGCCTGTTTGAACATCGAGTAATCTATCCGGTCAAACACGTACTTCGGACACAGGTGTGCATAGGCGGGACCGTCTTCTAAAAGTTCGTGTTTGGTAAACCGAGGGGCATAGTGACCCCCGCCGTATCCGACAACGTTGGTATATGTCGAATCGTCGTCTAAAGAAGCGACGATGGCATCGCCTACGACCCGCACCGCTACAGGATCGTTCCATTCGGCAATGGTGCTACCTATCTCCACGAACATGATCGGATGATCAAGAGTCGGTCCGTGATGGTCAACCTCCATTCTGACATCCCAAACGTCATCCAGACCGCGCATCTTTACGATCCGTTCTATGTTCATCAGTACCGTCTTCATCTTGCTACCATAACTTATGTTAAGTGTTCTCGGCCTTCCGCCCATATCCGCATCCGCCCAGTTCCCGGGCACGTGAACGGTCAACGTTTTCCTCGGTTGTTCGCTACGGTGCGTGCTGGGCACGATTATGTAATCGCATTCACCGTTGTACACAAAATCCAACACGTTCGCATCAACCGTCTCGACCATGTCATCTAACCCGTACTCTTTACGAAGATAGGATGCGATGTTGTGACCCGCCACGTTTTTCAGACAATCCATGATCACCGGCATGGTTCGTTATTGCTCAGTAACGATTATAAAGGTTAAATGAAATCTCAGATTATGAAATCCGCGGTCACGGTTATCTTGCTCCTGCTGACCGTTCAAAACATAATTGCTTATTCGTTACCGGGTCAGGGGTGCAACACCACATCCGATTGTGCAGTCGGATATTGCGAGAACAACAGATGCGTACTTCCGCATGTAAAATACCTGTCAACCAATACGAGTTGTAACGTGACTGCAGATTGCAAACAGGGATACTGTCAGGATAACGTGTGCATAGTACCTGTTGGTGGTGAAAGGGTCGTGAGCATAGGATTTCAGAGCGGATGTACCGGGCTGATCACGTGTCCGATGGACCGTCCTGAATGTATGATACTGTGCAACCTCATCTGGGTTCTCTTGATAACCGTGTCGGCTGTTGGAGGATACGTAAGCAGAAACCATATCAACAAACTCGTTCCTTTATCGATGGTATTCCTACCATTCGTCACCGCGTTACTCACCGCACCGATAGGAGGTGTTGTGATAGGCATCGTGGAAACATTGGGATACCATTACATGCGTCCCTCCCGTGAATCCTAAAAAGTTCTTCTATTCATTTAACCGATAAACTCGGTGATCTTTGTCTGTCCACCCGTCTTCTTTTTCCCGCTGCGTTTATCTTTCAGTCCATCATCTTTCTTATCATGTTCAACACCGCTGGTCTTGTTTGTATCACTCTGAGACACCGGGCGACCAACCGTGTTCTTAGGTGTCATGCCCTTCACATAACGGTACATCTTTTTCTCACGGGTGCGCGATGCCCAGTAGAACGCTTCATCCTGCGTTCCCTTAGTGATAAGTATTATCACTTCGCCGGTCTTGGCGCGGCCGGCACGGCCGCGCCGTTGTATCGTACGGATTTCGCTGGGGATAGGCTCATAAAAAACCACGGTATCAACAGATGGTATATCCAATCCTTCTTCACCGATACTGCTTGCCACGATCACGTTGAACCTACCCTTACGGAACTCCTCAAGGATACGCATCTGTTCCTTCTGAGTAACACCCTTTCTTTTACCCACGAACCGTTTTGCAGCGATACCGTTCTCGTTCAGCATTCTAACGATCTCATCGATCTGATCACGGTACTGAGCAAACACGATAACCGTCTTGTTCTTTCGTTCCTTGACGACCTTCAACAACTCGTACATCTTCGGATGAACTGTTCCTTCAAGAAGTCTTTCTACGCCTGCCGCCTCCAACCTTGACACCAACCGTTGAACACCTTTTGATCTGGATTCTGTTTTGATCTTACGGAGGTACTTCAGAAAAGGTCCCGGACCCTGCGTCTCCAGAAGTTCTATAAGATGGACAAGGTTAAACGTCACCGCGTACGCAGACATCAGCGCATACCGTGCACCACCGTTCACCTTATCGATTTTCTCCTTAAGTTTTGCAAGCGTGCCCTTTGATAACCTTCTCGTAGAAACACCCAACACGGATAACGTCTCGGCAGTTTTTTTGAGTTCTTTCTTAAGCAGTTCATCAACCTGTTTTATTTCGTCGGGTAACGTAACAAACTTCCATTTTATATTAATCCTGTGAACATAGGGTGCAACGTCTGGGTCGTGTTCGGTTCGTATTTCGATGTTGTTGATAAACAGTTTTTCCATTATTTCGTCTATCCGTGACCTTTTACCGCCCGGTGAAGCTGTTAACCCGATTATCAATGCATCGTGATCATGGCATCGCTTTGCAACAAAAGTATAAGCGTAGTTGCCTACCGCCCTGTGCGCTTCATCGATTATGCATAGGTCTACATTACCGTCAAACACACCCTTTATCATATCATTCTTTGCAGTCTGCGGTGTCGATACAATAACTTTTTTCTTCCACAAAACCGCACGTTTTTTTGGCTGGATCTCACCGGTTATCAGTGCAACATCCTCTTTATCTATGTCGAGTAGGTTCAGAATCGTTGAGTAATGCTGTTTAACCAGAGGTCGCGTCGGTGCCAGGAACAAAGCCCTGCCGCCCTTCTCCAGTATCCAGTCCATGACCATTAAAGCGATCAGCGTTTTACCGAGACCTGTCGGAAGCACGACCAGGGTGTTACCGTTACGGAGGATGGAGTTTGCAATGTTGACCTGATATCTCCTAGGTGTCACACCTTTCAGCATTCAGGATTCCCCCTTACCCCTTGCAAGACTGATATGTGATTCTGCCAATTCCCATTCATTAGCCAACGTTGCTATCAGGTTAAGTTCTTGAGCGGTCACTGCAGCAGCAACGATTTCGGCAAGTTTTCTGGCGTTAACATAACCCTTATCATCCGGTTCGGAACAACCTATCAACTTGAGTAACTCGCGAGCCGTTCCGTAACCGGTTCCGCCGCCCACTGTGCCGACATGAATGTCCGGCATGGACACGGTAAACCGAAGGTTATCATCCTCTGCTTCGGCTACAGTGTAACAATCAGAAGAATTAACAACCTGCGCCGCATCCTGACCGAGCGCGATAAACATGGCTGCAACAGTGTTGGCTGCATTGGCATTGTATCCTCCGACTGTACCGGCGTAACTGCTACCCAGATACACTTTGATAAGATTGGTTTTCTCGATCGTCCGAGGGGAGGTGTGATAAACCGTTTCCAACACATCCTTGGGAATGAGTACTTCTGCATGTACAGATTTCCCTCTTCCTTCAAGGATGTTGATAAAGGCGGGTTTTTTGTCGGTGCACATGTTACCGGACAACGCAACAAGTTCCGCACCTTCAACCTTGTTCAACAGTTCTGCAACACCGTTCGCCGTGTACCTTGTAGCGGAGTTCATACCCATCGCGTTACCTGTTTGGAATACGAACCTTAACCAAACGTATCTCCCCATCTGATATGGTCGGATATCAATAAGTTTGCTGTACCTGGATTCCGATTCGGCAGCGCGTTTAATCTGTTGATAGAGTTCTCCTTTTGACCGTATCTGTTCGCACAGTTCTTTGGCTGAACGGATGTCCGGCATCTTCAGAACTGGTGCGCGCGTCATACCGTCGTAAGTAACAACGGTTCTCACACCGCCTGACAGATTGATAGCCTTGATACCCCTGTTGATCCCTGCCACCAGAGCTGCTTCGTTAGTAGCCAACGGAATAAAGAATTCTCCCTTTGCATATTCGCCGTTTATCTTTACGGGGCCGGCTATACCTAACGGTGTGACCGCACCGCCGACTTTAAGTTCTATCCCGGTAGTCCTTTTAGAAACGTTCTCTGTCGGAACGTACGCCCTCCTGACCTCGGACAGGTCAACCCCTGACACGCGTTCTATATACCGTAATCTTATGTCCGAGGCGGTTCTGCACACGTCCTCCCACGGGAGGTCGGTCTGTTGTTCTAGTTCCCTCTCAACCTCATAGGGTTTAATTTCCCCTTTCATCAACTTTTCGAGCAGTTTTTCAACAAGTAGATTCTCCTGACCCATGCATACACCCCTATCACCGAATCATAACGATCTAAGAAATTAATTGCCTGAAAGAATTTATAAAATGATTTCTCCACTTCTATTTATAAATCATCGGTCCAAAAAATCCTGGGCCGTTATAAAATTGGTCCTCGGAGTCAGGAGAAAGGTTGTTTCGTGATATTGTGGAAAACTATAAAAACATGATATACCAAAATAACTGACGGTGATGAGATTATGTGTCCCAAAGTATATGCAGATAGAAGAAAACAGAAGGAGAGGGTCGGCAAAAGGGCACCGTCAAAACGCGAACTGGAGAAGGAACTGGTCCTAACTGATGACCGCGAGGAGTGTGTAGTATGGGCGGCCGCTCAGGCGCGGAGGGAAGGGGATTACGCAAAGTTATGCTCCTACCTGTTGACAGTCGCAGACAGGTTTGACCTGTTTCTTTCTCATCCAATCCCGGAACAACATGTTCATAACAGTAAGAGACGTCAGAAGAAGTATCTGTTGGATATCCTTAGTTATGTGTTGGATGACCCTGATCCCGATAGCATCTGTATCAGACCGTCCGACGAAGACGTACGCAGGTACAGAAAACTTGTCGACCGTGTCTTGGATGACGATGGTTACACCTTAGAAGAGAAAATACCTTTCGTGTTGGGCTACTTCGTATTCGTAAGAGACTCCGTAAACGCAGTCCTACCCCAACCCAGACCAGAATATCGTAAGGATTACTGGACGTTGTTTGAAAAGGTCTTTAACATGATTCTTGAGCAGGATTCTGACCGTGCACGCGAGTTGTTCGACCTCTTTACCTCTCGTGATGTGAACAGGATCAAGCTTGCCTTTAGGGATTGTTTGGAAGGCGAATGTTGGGAACTTGCGATAATAGGCGGGGATATCGAGTTATTCAACCGGATTATGGAGAAATACCACAGCGGGAAAAAATATCGTGACCTTATAGACTACTTTATGAGAAGATAAACATAGAAGTTTGCCTTCGAGAAGAATTTCCCAGGACCTCTTTACAGAATGTCATTTAACTTAACCGACAGGTTTATAAACTGTTGTCGTTATAAAATGAGAAGTAACATCGAGGTTGTAAAAACCGATGAGAGAGGTGATAATGTATGGCTTCCTATGTTAAATTTAAAACACCTGCAGAAGTTGTCGAAAAAACGTTGCAAGCCGTGAGTGTAGCAAAAGATACCGGTAGGGTTAAGAAAGGCGCTAACGAAACCACAAAATCCATCGAAAAGGGTAATGCAAAACTCGTGATCATCGCTGAAGATGTATCGCCGGAGGAAGTGGTTGTTCATATCCCTGCATTGTGTGAGGAGAAAGGTATACCGTATGTTTACGTACCCACCCGTGAACAGTTGGGTAAAGCGCTCGGGTTAGGTGTCGGTGCTTCGTCTGCCGCTATCGAAGAGCCGGGTACTGCTGCTGAACTGATCAACGATATCGTAGAACCGTTGAAAAAGATGACAGAAAAGAAAGAAGAGAAGAAAGAGGAGGGTGAAAAAACCGAAAACAAATAACTGATTTAATTAAATAATGCAAAAGGTGATGGTTGTGGAAGGAGTGTATGCAGAAGTCAAATCCGTGGAGAAGAAGAGGACTGGGGTCCACGGTGAGATCACACAGGTGTTGTGTAAAATACTCAATCCAGAAGCGAAGAGGACAAAGATTATAAGAAGGAACGTCAAAGGACCGGTAAAGGTCGGCGATATTCTAATACTGTTAGAGGCAGAAAGAGAGGCTAAGAAGATCAAAGCAAGATAACAGAGGTGTTTTCGTATGATCTGCAGCTTCTGCGGTAAAGAGATCCCTCCGGGGAAGGGTTTAATGTACGTGCGAAGAGACGGTAAGATATACTATTTCTGCAGTTCGAAATGCAAAAGAAACATGCTCAACCTGAAACGGTCGGGTAAAAAGACCAAATGGACGGAATACGTCCAAAAGAAACGCAAAGAAGCGAAGGCTAAGAAAAAATAAAAGATCAAATATCCTTTTCTTATTTTTTCGTTCTACCTATGATCTCTTTGACAACAGTAATCATATCATCGGTATTCATACATTCTGTTAGGTCAAAGGCGTACCATTCCTCTCCTCTGTAGGTCACCTTCGGATTGTTTATCAACCATTCAATCTGTTCCTCAGGTATACCCTCGGCAATCATACGTTTCCCTATCGCGGTCTCGCCAGGCGATATCATATTACCCTCGTAATCCGAAACGAACCGTACGGTCTCGGCCACTGCCTCTAACGGTCCTGCAGAGAGATGGACACCGTTAAACCCTCTGTCCACCTGTCTGAGTCCCAACTCATCTTTTCTATCCAACAACGTACGCCTTATACTTCCTTCAACAGCATCCTTAGGGTCGGTCGAACCCACCATTACATCCCTCAGTGTACGCCAATCCGTATTACTTGAGATGACCATTACAACGATAGATTTGCCGTTACCCGTAAAATGTTCCAACTGATGCGGATGGAACCCGTTGACAAGGTATATCGTATCATCGAACACCTTTATCTGAGCACAGTAGGTTCCGCTGGCAAGTTTTGTTATCTTTGTGTTACTCCACAGCACATCCTGCGAAGAAGGGTTGAAGAACGGGTATCTTTCAAGAAACTGAAACGCCCCGAGAACAGTCGCATCGGACGGATTAACACCGAACACTTCTTCAAACTTAGAAACAGCCCCTGGAGAAAACGCTGTCTTGCCTTCACGCGCCAATCTGTTGATGACACCGTAGTGTTTCTCCATTATACCGTATTTTTTCAGATACGCTGCACCTAACACCTTTACAGCATCAACAGATACGGAAAATCTCTGGAAAGATGCGTCTATCAAATCTATTATAGAGGATATGTCTGCGTTACTATCGGGTCCGGTGATCTCGGGCTTGATAAAGAAAACCGCTTCGTTCTTATTATCCGTGTTGGGTGTGTAGGATTTCAGTGTGCTGTGCATGTAATCGGTATTCTCCCTCGCCCTATCTATTTCACGGATTATTGCAGATTTATATTCGGAAATCATAGAACCACCTTTAAAATGTTTGACAAACCCACTATTGCCACTATTATGTTTATATGAATTACGATTCGAACTCTTCAGTATCAATTTCTATCACCCCTCTCCTTCTGTCTATTTTCACGCCCTTACGGTTTATATCCTTACCCTCACGAACAGCGGTCAACAGTTCGTCCAGTTCCGCATAATGTAGATATATGTAATCACCCATTTTTCTGTACTCCTCTTCCTGTTGTTTCAAACGTTCCAGATGCTCTACCTGTTTGGCAAGACGGATCCCGAGTTTGGTCAATCGTTTATCTTCGGTCGGAACGGTTAGTTCAGGCGGTCTATAGTATTCGTCGATCAAACGGTTGAACGAATCGCATTTAACAGGGTTGTTCCATTCCGACCTTTTTGTAAGAGCAAAATCCACAACGTTTTTGTTTTCATCCAAATCAGCCCATGGAGCAGCCGAAGTGATTATGTCATCTATATTGCTGAGAATGCACTCTATCTGTTGAGCGGACAATTTTATCCCCTGCATCTTCTCATCGATATCACATCTTCTCAAAACCTCTTTTACATACACGGTACCGATAGGCAGCACAGACATGTCTACAACAACGTATCTGTTGGACAGTATTTCACGGATCTGTTCGGGAGATGGTTTGAACGGGTACTGTTTGTTCTTAGGAGGGATATACTTCTCACGTGGGATCAACCGTCTATCCTTCCATATCTCGCGTTTGTATGTAACGATGATCGTCCCGTCCGTGTCCAGAAGAAGGATGTTACCGTGTGAGAACAGTTCGACTACCAAAGAATAGTCATCGAACATAAACCTGAGGATACGGTCAGTCCCGACCTGTTCGACCCCTCTAATTCTCTGTCCTTTCAACCGTTTACGGATTGCCATGACAAAACCGGACGGAGAAGGTTTCGCTTCTTCTATATACCGTGTGATGCATACATAATTCGGTAAACCGATCCTTATCGTATCTCTATCAAACCTGATGAGAAACCTATCCTTTTCTATCTCTGAAAACTTCCTAAAACGTTGACCGATTAGGCGACCCTTCACTTCTTCAACCCAGTAACGGTATTCGAAGGCAGTAAGCGACCGATCCTTCCTCTCCGCAGTTCCTTTGTTCATAGAACTCTTTTTGTGTAGGTAAATACTTATAATCCCATCGTCAATAACCGCAATGACTGGTTTATAAAAGTTTTCTGAGAGATTATGTTATGATCAAGGTAGGGATTTATTCGTTCACATCATGCGAAGGATGTCAGATATCTATCCTTTCACTTAATCAAAAGTTGTTGGACCTGCTTTATTTTGTTGATTTTAAGGTATTCAGATTGTTCCAGACGCATACCCGTCCGATAGAAGACGTAGATATCGCAGTCATCGAAGGAGGAGTATCTCAAAAAAAGCAGGTCCCGATGATAAAGGAATTACGTAAACGTTCCGGGTCGGTAGTTGCCATGGGTGCGTGCGCATGTTTCGGCGGGATACCCGGTCTCAGAAAGTTCGTTGACATGTCCGAAGACAAATCCATCAAAGAGTATATGAAGAGATGGGGGAGCATAAACGTTACGGGGATTGCAAATTATATAGATGTCGATTACATGCTCTACGGATGTCCCATCAATCCCAACGAGTTCTACGATATGATGGTCCATTACAGAGATGAAGGGTCGTTTCCGCGTCAGAAGGAACAACCCGTATGCGTGGGATGCAGGGCAAAAGGGAACGAATGTTTGCTCGCCAAAGGTATCCCGTGTTTGGGTCCGATAACAAGGGGAGGGTGCGGAGCGGTATGCCCGTCAAACGGTGTAGGATGTGAAGCATGTAGAGGATTCCTTGAGAATGCCAACATCGAACAGTTCGTTCGTTATCTGAGGAGTTTTTCTACTGAGGATAAAATCCGTAGCATGCTGTTCAAGTACACCGGCCCGTCAAAGGTCATAGAACTATCAGAACAGGAAAAGGGTGATTGAATGGAAGTATGTATAAACAATCTCGCCAAGGTTGAAGGTCATGCCAACCTCGTGTTATGTGTAGATGATGAAACGGGTGCGGTTACGGATGTACATCTCAATATATACGAATCGCCCAGGTATTTTGAACAGATAGTTCGCGGTAGACGGTTTGATGAACTACCGTTAGTAACATCACGGATATGCGGTATATGCAACTTCAGTCATACCTATGCGTCTATGCTGGCCGTGGAAGATGCATTTGGCATCGTGGTAAGCGAACAAACCCAGAAACTTAGGGAGCTGCTGCTCATAGGAACTGTGATCCAATCCCATGCGTTACATCTCGGTTTTTTGGCATTGCCGGATTACCTGGGAGTGGAAAGTATGTTCGATATCGCAAGGGAGAACCAAGAACTGTTGAAGAAGATGCTCAAACTCAGACAGACCGGGACAACGATCATGAAAATAGTGGGCGGACGCGATATACATTCCGTTACACCACGCGTCGGTGGGTTCAGCAAGGTGCCGTCCAAGGAAGATTTAGAACGGGTCGAAACAGAACTGAAAAGCGTTGAACAGATAGCAAGAGACTTATTTGACCTGTACATGAAGTTCGGGCTGCCAAAATTCGAAAGAAAAACCTCCTACCTTGCATTGACACCTAACTTTTTTGAAGGGACGATGCGTGCCATTACCAGATACAACGCTGCTGAAGACGAGTGGGATATTACGGTGCCTGATAATTACATGGAGTTTGTTGAAGAGGTTGTTGTACCCTATTCAACTGCTAAGTATTCCGTGTCGGAAGGAGAAACGTACACAACAGGGGCTCTCTCAAGGATAAACATAAATCATAAATATCTGCATCCGGAAGCGAAACAGTTACTCACCTTAGCACCTTTCGGTGTTCCCTGTCATTCACCGTACGCAAACAACCTCTGCCAATGTATAGAACTGGTCCATTGTATCAATACCGCACTCGAAATAGTTTCGGACCTGAAAGAATCGGTGCGTAAAGAAGAAAGCGTAACCGTTACCCCGAAGTCCGGAGAAGGTGTCGGTGTTGCAGAAGTTCCGAGAGGTACACTGTTCCACAGGTATAAGTTCAACGATGAAGGGAGGGTGGTGAAGGCAGACATCATACCGCCTACCGCACAGTTTCTCTACAACATCGAAAAGGATATAAAACAACTCGCACCCGTGTTGATAGAAGAAGGTAAAGAAAAACTTACATACGAGATAGAGAAACTCATCAGAGCGTATGACCCGTGCATATCCTGTGCCACGCATTTCTTGAACGTTCGGATAAAGAGGGAATGAACAATGGAGATATTGGTGTTCGGCAATCCATTGGTCAGTGAAGATACTGCGGCGGTAGAGGTAGGTAACCTGTTAAAAATGATGGGGTATAAGGTAATGTTCTCGGATGACCCGTTCGAAATTGTCGGCAAGGGAAGAGGATACGTGATACTCGATACAGTCCATGGAATCGATAGGGTCACCATCGTTGATGTAAACAACATCGAAACGGATAAACACTACTCTGTCCACGGGATAGACCTCGGTACCGTTATCAGGATATGCCAACAGATGAACGAACAGATACCTTTGATAATAGGAATACCGAGTAATGCGGACCCTGAGGAGGTAATAGAAGATGTTATATCAAAAATCAAAGAGATTGGGAAGAAGCAGTGATGAGATACTCATATCCACAGCTCTTTTTGTTTACCACGCTCGCGCGCACGGGAGATGCGCAGGTAACCCTGGGGAACTGTTGATGCGGATAAAGATGTTCAAAGAACGCATGGACGGGAATGCGAGAAACCTTTTGCTCGACTCATTGGAACAGAACGCTGTTTTTATGTTCCATATGAAACGTATCGATACAGAATGGTATACGGATGGCAGGGCTTTCTTAAGGTACGTGCTGGGCGAGAATGAGTTCTGGCACAACAAACTCGTTGCGATGGAAAGGCCGTTCGAAGTATGTTTGGGTGACCTGGTTCTACCGGCATTCAAAAACGGTGATATCCTACGGGTTGTTACCCCGTATGAAAACGGTATAACCGTCTTCTGCGATATACCGTACTGGGTAAACGAACTGTTCGATGACGGTTACGTAGCAACCCATTTCTTTCAACCGTTCCTCCAGATCAGTACGGAAGAAAGAAACAGGTTGATAGAGTTGAACAGAAAGTTGAGAATGCTCCGGCCGGGATTTGAACCCGGGTCACTGGCTTGAAAGGCCAGCATCCTTGGCCGGACTAGACTACCGGAGCAAACATCCTCTTTTGTCCCTCGTTTTTTAAATTCTTTTCGCTTACCCGAACCGGCTTGTGATCGTAAACAAATCCAAAAACGCTATGCGAGAAGTAAGTGCAACGGGCCGGCGATTCACTTGGGACACATGGTAAACCTCAGTTTTACTGTATAACCCATGTAAGAAGGTACAACGCGCGTTGTAGAGACAGTAGGTTTATCGGCACATTCACTGGAAGGCAGAGAAGATATCTGATAGTTTTCAACTTTGTCCAATCCGGTTTTCTTAGCGAGTTCTTTAATGATCTTTGTCATGAGATCCTTTGTGAACTCCAACCTTATTCCGTAAACCTCCAAAGGCGGCACCGTGAACTGGTCACTCCATGAAACTTCGGGTGTGATGACCAACGTGTAACCCATGGCATCAGCCGTTTTTTCCATATCGTGAATGACTGTGAAATCGCCGTAACTGAGCTTAGCGAACCCTCCCGATTTGTAATACGATTCCAGGATATCGTTGAGAAGCATGTGTTGATATATGAGCGTATCGCGGTGCAGTGCATTGAACGTTACCGAAACGGCGGTGACGAACATGAGAATAACCACCAATGAAACCATTGCCTCTATCGACAGCATCAATCCTTCACCCCGCACACCATAAGCATCTTTATCCCGGAACCGTCGTAAACGACCCGTCTGATGCATAGGTCACCTGTGACACACGGGTTACCCACTTCACAGAGACCGCATTTCACCTCAGAAAACCCGAGATAGTCCTTACGGTTGCACGACTGTATCTGTAACGGGTCGATGTAATGATGATAAACCGTCTCTCTCTTGGGCGAATGTTTTGCTCCGGTATGTTTGACAACGTAATCCGAATAAACCAAAAGATGGTTGTAGGAGGATTCGTCGTTAAGCGACATAACGGTCCTGTTGTTGAGCATGAACAGTTCGTAAAATCCGTAATATATGATCAGAGCCAGTGCTATCACGGCCAATCCCATATCAAAACTGATCTGACCTTTCATCACACCACCAATCAGATCGGTTCAGCCTTCTCGCCGGTTGTCTGCACAACCATGCCACCGCGGTACGGCATTACATGAACCGGATGAACCGTCTGCGCACCGGATCGTTGCCCGGCTATCGTTACAACCAGTCCTCCCTTGCCCACATATTCGTAATAGATATCGTGACCTTTGTAAGACGAAGGCGCGACGAACCCCTGCTCCGCACGTTTGGCAGGAAGGTCGTTCGCCTGCATATCCAACCTGAAGGCCGTTGATTCGGCGATCCTTCGCGCTTCTATGATGTATTGGTTCTCCTGAACGGTTCGTTTCATGAGAACTGCGTACGACATGACAACAGAGATGATTGCAAAGTATATCGCCAACGCTATCAACGATTCCAACGTCACCTGTCCGCGCATCAATGACCACCCATAACATCAGTAAATCCTATTACACTTGAAATCCTGTGTATATCGGAACCGCGCGATATAACCGGGACATCGCTCACATACGATTCAGTGTTAGGGATGTAACCCACCAGTGAAACATTGGAATATTTATCGTAGACAGTGAACCCGATCACGCATTTCCTCAAACTACCGGGCAACGAATGCGCGCCTTCAAACCTTGCCACGACTTTTTGGTCGGTTTGTCGGATGTTGAACTGTATGTAATCGGATGCGTCGTCGGCCCATGATGAAGATGAAGCCCTTCTGCGTATCGAACTTGCCATGCTATCCATCTCATCATCGCTCACGCATTTGTACCACCGTTCTATCACGAACCGTCCGCCATCGTTAAAATCGTCTTCTGATAACATGTTGAGATGCGTGTTCACAACCTCCATCACTGTATCCTTGAATTTTACTCTTTTATCGCATTCGAGTTTACATTTGTCTATCCCGGTACCGGTTATCCGGGAAAGTACTGTTTCTACAGTACACGATGTCCCGCCCGATTGAAGACATTCTTCTACTTTGCATTTGGTATAACAGAACGACCATTTAACATTGTAAACGGTAATGCCTTCGTCAACGCCGTGAACAACCGCCAGATAATGCGCGTGTTTGATATCTTGCATCTTGTAGTAAACCGTATCGACCGACAACGGTTTCCAGTATTCGGCATCACGAGAAACAGTATAACTCGCCACCGCTATTGTAACCGCTATCACGAAAGCAAACACTACCAAGAAACTGATAAAGCCCTTTTTCATCCCTCTCTTACCCACAAAAACAAAATAAGAAGAAAAAATTTAAAAAATATCTGAAAAGCACGTCAGGCCGAGTAACAGTTACAGCCACTCCTATCCATTAACGAGCAACCATTGCAACATTCCGGAAATTCTTGGCCGCTGACAGTTCCATGCGCCGATTCAAACAGAATTTTCAGTATCGTTGGCATGATCAACAGGATTATCAATGCTACTATACCGGCTACCAAAGCCCACATCGCCCACGACTGTGCCTTTGCACGCATCTCTGCATGTCCTACCTGACCGAACGCATATATCACCGCCGCTGCTATCATCGCCAGAAACGCTACTGGTAACAATAACCGGTACACATCACACGCTATACCCCAGACTATGTTAGGTAACTCACCCAGTCCATCTGCCAGCACTACATTCATTCCGAGTACCATCGTCAATACTATCAGCATCTTCTTATCCATTTCTTTTTCACCTCCATAATCATAAACATCATTAACTATATTCTTCTAATTCACCAGGAGACACACCTCCACCGAACGAACTACTTGAAGAGCCGCCTGATGAACCGCCGGTGCTACCTGAGCATCCAGTACAGCCAGTAGGAGTCGTTAGTGAACAACCTGTGCAACACCCGGGAAAACTGGCTTCGCTGCCTCCGGCAGATGTGAACAGAGTGTTAAGTATCGTTGGCATGATCAACAGGATTATCAATGCTACTATACCGGCTACCAAAGCCCACATCGCCCATGACTGTGCCTTTGCACGCATCTCTGCATGTCCTACCTGACCGAATGCGTATATCACCGCCGCCGCTATCATCGCCAGAAACGCTACCGGTAACAACAACCGGTACACATCACACGCTATACCCCAGACTATGTTAGGTAACTCACCCAGTCCATCTGCCAGCACTACATTCATCCCAAACGCCAATACCAGCACTATCAACAACCTCTTATCCATACACTTTCCACCTCACAATAGTTCTGCCGAGTTTTACAGTTTCTATTTATCAACCACAACTTTTTTAAAATCACACCTTTATTCCCAAGCAAACGTTCATCACGACGGACAGTTTAATGATTCACATATCACGTCACGACATACGCCAGTGTAGTTACCACATAGTTCCCCGCACACTTGTAGACGTGTTCCCTCGTCGAGACCTGCAGATATCAGCGCACCGAGCAACCTGGGAACAACGATGTACAGTATCCCGCCTATGATCGCACCGATCAGAAGGGACTGTGCCCAGACATGCGTCCTGGCACGCATCTCCGCAGAC